>NZ_JBQLZL010000043.1:0-38442 GCF_052168255.1 Almyronema sp.
TTCTCCCCCCACCCCTTCTCCCCCACCCCACCCAATGCCCAACCGCATCGACTACCTGCGCATTAGCCTCATCGATCGCTGCAATTTCCGCTGCCAGTACTGTATGCCAGAAGGCGAAGACCTGGCTTATGTGCGACAGCAAGACTGGCTGACGCTAGATGAACTCCTCACCTTACTCAAAGCGGTTTTTATTCCTTTGGGGTTTACCCGCTTTCGGCTCACGGGGGGAGAACCGCTCTTGCGACCAGATGTGGTCGAGATTGTGCGAGCGATCGCCGCTTTACCCGAAACGGCGGATCTGGCGATGACCACCAATGCCTTTCTGCTGGCTGACAAAGCAGCAGCCCTCTATCAGGCAGGTTTGCGCCGTATCAACATCAGCTTAGATTCTTTAGATCCCACCATTTTTCAACAGATTGTGGGCGGTCGAGGGCGATCGCGCTGGTACGAAGTTTGGCAAGGCATTCAAACGGCGCATCGCGTGGGCTTTGCCCCCCTGAAGCTCAATGTGGTGGTGATCCCAGGGGTCAACGACCATGAAGTGATGGAGTTGGCAGCCTTGACCTTAGAACGAGAATGGCATGTCCGCTTTATTGAATTTATGCCCATTGGTAATGGGGCACTCTTTGGTGAAAAAGGCTGGATTGACTCTGAAGCGATTCGGCAACAAATTCGCGATCGCTGGGGGTTAGTCGATGCTGCGGTGCGCGGCAACGGCCCAGCCGATGTCTTTCAAATTCCAGGTGCTAAGGGAACGGTAGGCTTTATCAGCCAAATGTCTGAATGTTTCTGCGATCGCTGCAACCGTATGCGCCTGTCAGCCGATGGCTGGCTACGCCCCTGTCTGCTCAACGAAATTGGGCAGGTTAACCTGCGATCGCTGCTGCGAACCGGAACGCCGATGACAGAAATTCGCGATCGCGTCGCCCATTTAGTAGACATTAAGCCAGAGATTAACTACAAACAGCGAGAGTCCGGCACTTTAGGCACCTATAGCCGCACGATGTCTCAAATTGGTGGCTAGGATTCTGCCCAAAAAAGTAAGGTTTCTCATTCCTCAAAAACACTCCCGTTGCATCCGTCAACTGCAAGTGACAGGCTACTTAGGATGAATAGTGAAATCAAGCAGCAACTCGCCGGATACTACAGTGGCCGCAGCGCTACCTACGATAGCGAGAGCGACTTTCATCCGCGTTTAGCGCAGCATTTGGTCAACCAAGCGAAGCTAAAACCCGCTCAGCGGGTTGTCGATATGGCAACGGGTACCGGACTGGTGGCGATCGCCGCCGCCCAACAAGTCGGGACTCAAGGATATGTTTTGGGCATCGATTTTGCCGCTGAAATGATCCAGCAAGCTGCCCAAAAAGCACAAGCGCTAGGGCTAAACAACTTGCAACTGCGTCTGGCAGACGTGGAAACTATCAAGCTGCCACCCGCTGATTTTGACGTTGTCTTTTGCTGCTCAGCGCTGGTCTTGCTCAGTGACATTCCGGCTGCTTTACAGCACTGGTACACGCTCCTGCGGCCAGGGGGGCAGCTAGCCGTTAATGGCTTTTCAGACTACGCCTTTGTCGCTAGCATGGTGATGAATCGGGTTGCTGCCCGTTACGGCGTCAAACTTAGAGATTGGAACCAGCCCACAGGAACGCCAGCACGCTTTCAGCAGCTTTTGACAGCAGCAGGTTTTCGGCATGTTCAAATTACCGCCAAACAGTTTGGCGGTTACCTCAGCCTAGAAGACTTACAACGGTGGTGGCGACTACCCAGCGATCGCCCAAATCCTTTCGATCGTCCCCTTTTAGCCCTTTCTCAGCTTCAGCTTAACCAGCTTAAACAAGAATATTTTGCTGAACTAAAAGCGATCGCCACTCCCCAAGGCGTTTGGAATGACATCACTACCTACACCGCGATCGCCCGCAAATAAAGCTGTAGCCACCCGCGTTGAGACACTTTTGAGACACTTCAAGTGCTGCAAGCGCTGACACCAACCCCTCATTCTGCCCTCACCCTTCTGCCTTTAGCGATAAATAACCCCCCAGGACTGACGGATCCGGGGGGCTTGAGGAAAACTTTTATCACTTGCGCGGTAAGAATTTGAGTACGCCCACTTGCTATCAGCCAGCGAAAATCCAGTGGCTGAATTGGCAATCTAAGCTTGACGAGAGTAGTACTCAACCACAAGCAGTTCGTTGATGTTAAGCGCAATCCACTCACGCTCAATCACACCATTGACCTTGCCAGTCAGCTTGCCTTTATCAAATTCCAGATGGCTTGGTAAGTTTGCCAAACCTGGAAACTCTAGATTGGCTTCAACTAGCTTGCGAGAATTGTCTTTGTCTCGCACACTGATGACATCACCCGGACGGCACTGATAGCTAGGAATACTCAGCACTCGGCCATTGATGGTGACATGACCGTGGTTCACCAACTGACGAGCAGAGGGAATCGTAGGTGCCATGCCCAACCGAAAGATCGTATTGTCTAAGCGCATCTCTAAGAGCTGCAACAAGACTTGTCCGGTTGATCCCCCAGCGCGACGCGCCTTCTTTACATAGCGCAGTAGCTGCTTTTCAGTTAAGCCATAGTTGAAACGCAGCTTTTGCTTTTCTTCTAGTCGAATAGCATATTCAGACTTTTTCTTGCGAGCCTGACCATGCTGTCCGGGTGGATAAGCCTTCCGAGGAGACTTACGAGTCAGTCCTGGAAGTTCTCCCAGTCGGCGTACAACCCTGAGGCGAGGGCCTCTATATCGCGCCATGTAGCTTTCTCTCCGTTAAATTCTTTCCAAAGTCACCATTATACACCAGCCTTAAGCATTCGCTCTATTTACAAAACCAGAAAATCCCAGCTCGTTTACCCGATTCCAAGCGTAGACCTCGTCGCGAAACTGTTTCCATTGTTCGTAGATCGAGCGAAAGGTAGCATCGCTGCTCGCATTTTCTTCGTACAGTTCAAAGGCTGCCTTCTCTGCTGCTGTCATAATTTCTGGGCTGTAAGCAACCAACTGGGTGCCCTTGTCTAAGAGACGCTGGAGCGCTGCCCCGTTAAGCGCGTCATATTGAGACAGCATGTTTAAGTTGGCTTCATAGGTGGCCGTTTTGAGCACTTCTTGATATTCGCTGGGTAAATTGTTCCACTGGTCTAAATTCACCTGTAGCTCCAACGTAGCTCCTGGCTCCCACCAGCCTGGATAGTAATAAAATTCAGCCGCTTCATTCAGACCGAGCTTTTCGTCATCATAAGGGCCAACCCACTCTGCAGCATCGATCGCGCCGCGATCTAGAGCCAGATAAATTTCACCCCCTGGCAAGACCTGCACGTTGACCCCCAACCGCGCCATGACTTCACCTCCCAACCCAGGAATGCGCATTTTCAATCCCTGCAAATCGCTGGTAGAGCGAATCTCACGCTTAAACCATCCTCCCATTTGCGTACCCGTATTTCCGGCAGGAAAGTTAATGACGCCGAAGTCAGCATAAAGCTGGTGCATAGCAGCTAGCCCGCCGCCATGATAAAACCAGGCATTTTGCTGCTGGGCATTGAGGCCAAAAGGAACCGTCGTGCCAAAGGCCAGGGCTGGATTTTTGCCCACGTAGTAATAGCTAGCGGTATGACCGCATTCGACCGTACCCGCCTGCACGGCGTCGAGTACCTGTAGCCCCGGAACAATCTCACCCGCTGCAAACGGCTCTAGAACAAATTTGCCGCTCGTCATCTGGCGGACGCGCTCAGCAATGGTTTGGGCACCGCCGAAGATCGTATCGAGTGACTGGGGCCAACTGGTTGCCATACGCCAGCGAATAGTGGGCAGGGCTGAGGCTGAGTCCGATTGAGCCACGGTGGGATCGCCCGCTTGACCACAGGCGGCTAGCACGGTAGCTGTGCCAGCGCTGACGGCGGCGTAATTAATCAGTTGTCTTCGCTTCATGGCTAAACAGAAGATTATTGAAGTGTTTTAGTATCTGATGACACATTTAAGCACTCCGCTTTGGTTATCTCGCAACCGCAGCAGAAATCTTTGCGAACTGGCTTATCTAAAGGACGGCTACGATCGCCGCTGCTCGGCCTGGATGATGGCGCGATGGGTTGACTCTATGGCGTCTACTTCAACTGAAATAGAGCTAATGCCGAGTTCAACTAAGTACCTCACCATTTCGGGGTAGCGCACTGGAGCTTGGCCACAAATTGAGCAAGGTAGCTGTAGCTGTTGGGCTGTTTGCATGAGCTGTGCGATCGCGGCTAAAACAGCAGGATGGGATTCTGTATAGAGTTCTGAAAATTCTGGGCGATCGCGATCGACCCCAAGCAAAAGCTGGGTCAAATCGTTTGTGCCAATGGCAATGCCCCGAATGCCCGCTTGGGCGTAAGCTGACAGCAAAAAAAGCACTGAAGGCACCTCTGCCATTAGCCAAAGCTGAAACTGAGCTTGCTGCCAAAGCCCGATCTGTTCGCAACGTTGGCGGCAAAAGTGGACTTCTTCAACTGTTCGCACAAAAGGCAGCATAAGCTGAACGTTGGTTAGTCCTGACTGATAGACCTGCTGAATAGCTTTAAGTTCAATGTCAAACAAAGCCGGATAGTGCTGATAGCGCCAGGCTCCCCGCAGACCCAACATGGGGTTAGCCTCAGTCGGTGGGCTACCCTTCAAGTCCTGAAATTCGTGGGAGCGTAAATCGAGAGAACGATAACGAACTGGGCGGGGGGAGAATGCTTTGGCAAATAGGCTCAGACGATTGGCAATACGCGTGGTTAATTCGTCGTGCCAGTTTTGCTTTAACCAGTAGTCAGGATGCTGCTGCTCTAACAAGGGAAGCAGCATTAGCTCTGAACGCAGGAGGCCGATGCCATCTACGGGTACTGCTATTTGCTTTAACGGGGTCAGGCTAGCGGGCTGGCTGAGATTGACCAACAGTTCGGTATAGAGCCTTTTAGCGCTAAGCCGCTGCTGGGGTTGGGGAAATTGGGCGATCGCGGCTGGCAACGCCGTTTTAGACACCAAGCCGCGATCGCCATCAATCCAAACGTTGTCGCCCGTTGAAAGCTGCTGGGTAGCCTGGGCAACGCCGACGACTGCCGGAATACCCAGTTCTCGCGCCAGAATAGCGCCGTGGGAAGTTAAGCCGCCCTTTTCGGTAATTACCCCGGCCACTTGCTGTAAGGCCGGGAGCCAATCGGGCAAGAGCTGAGCCGCCACCACAATTTGCCCAGCTAAAGCGGGTAGCTCAGGCGATCGCAGCACAATGGTTCGGCCATTGGCCTGACCGGGGGCTGCCGCCAAGCCCGTGAGTAGCGTCGGGTGAGTTGGCGTCGATGAAGCACTCGCAGGGGCTATGACGGGCGATCGCCAGGTTTGAGGCTGCCCCTGCGTCAAGTAGAGATCGCCTGACGCCGTCATTAACCATTCCAGTTCTAAAGCAGTCCCCAAAATAGTTTCTGTCCGCTGAGCCAACCGCATCAGATCGTCTAGGTCGTCTTCACTTAGCTCCGGGTGGATCTCGGCGGCTAACCAGTGAGGCACGAGACAGCTAGCTGAAACGCCGGGATCAGCCACCTGATGGCGTAACAACTGCCGCCCTAACTGTCGGTCACGAAGCTGCCCCTGCTCAATGGAGTAGCGGGTAGGAATCGCCTCTCCTTGCGTCAGTGTCTTACCCAAGCCTGACACAACCCAAATTTGCGTGCGATCCTGACTGCGCTGTAACCGCCCTGCAAAACTGGCTGGCAGTAACGGCTGAATGAGAACAGCTAGCTGAATATCTTGTATTTGAATCTGCGATCGCTGCCAGTAAAACAGGCTTTTAGCACTAAAAACCTCAGCCCAAATGGTCTTCAGGGTAGTACACAATGCCGCTGGTGTAGCCCAACACGTTTGCGCGGGTAGTAAGCCACCCAACGCCGCCAAACTGAGGGGCGAAGTCCTTTTGGCTAAACTCACTGAAGGTCTGAGAATCAACGCCTGGTTCGCCAACAAATTTACCAGCGGTTGCCCCGACCACTGTAGCGGCGTGGCTTGCAAGGCTTGCTGAATTCGTCCGGCTACAGCCTGTAGTTGTAGCGCATTGCCAATATTGAGATGGAGCGACGAGGTCGATAGATCGGCCAAAAAAGGTTCTAAACGACTGGTCGCTTCAATAAACTGGCGAAAACTAAGAGGCAAGACAACCCAGCCTGGGGCAATTTGCTCTCCTTGCTGAGCCAACTGGCTAAGATAAAAAATCTTGTCACCGACGAGAAAGCGATCCGCTGGAGACAGGTGATTGAGTTGGCGAAGTTGAATCGTTTCCACGCTGACACCTCAGCAGCAGCCCTAGCTGCGCCTGTCTCTAACTAGGATGAGCAATCCTCTATTAGCAAGTTTAAATCAGCCGCTGGTCAATCTCTGGTTTAGCCTTAAGCAGGCTGCGTTTCTGCCAGATAAACATGGGTGGTGTAGAACAAGTCAATCCGGTCGCGATCGCCTGCGAAGTCCTCGTACAAATGTTTCAGCTCAGCAACCAACTGCTGATAGGCTTCCCCTTGTTGGGGCACGTAGGAAGAACTGCGGCAACGCCCTAGTAAAGCAGTTAAGTTCAAGGCTTGGCGATAGGCATAGGTGTGGTGCCGGAAAGAACCCAACAGAGGGCTAGCTTCAACCACATCTAAAGCCCGTCGATGTTCATGATGGGGGTAGCGGTTGCCAGTAGCCTGACGCACCATCTGACTGTAGGCGGCGGTAAAAGCGTCTGATTCGTCGCGATCGTTCCATACCAAGGCCAAACGGCCTGCAGGGCGCAAAATACGGTGAAATTCTTGCAAGCTAGCTTCGGGATGAAACCAGTGAAACGACTGAAAGCAAGTCACTAAATCTAGCGAACCGCGCATCAGCCCCGTCGCCTCTGCGGTTGCCGTTTGGTAAGTAACTAGAGGATGGGGAATGGCCGCCTGCTGCATGGCGGCATTTGGCTCAATGGCGATGACTTGTGCTCCGGCTTCGGCCAGCAATCGAGCCGCAATACCTGTTCCAGCACCGATGTCAGCCGCCCGAATCGGTGGCGATAGCTCGGCTAAAACATCAGCGATCGCAGCCGTTGGGTAGCTAGGTCGATACCGCGCATAGTCATCCGCCCGTTGAGAAAACCTATCTAAAGGATTTTGCTGGTAAAGCGGTGCTGACAAAGGGTCTTGAGCTGAAAAGCTGTTCATAGACGATTACCCAACGGTTCAAGACGTTTAGCCTAGATAGTAGCCGACAAGTCTGAAAAATATGTTAAGAAAGTTAACCAGGGGGCACGCTGACTGTATACCCTCGTCATCTGCCAGCATTCACTGGCTAAAGCAGCGGGTTGTGAGGCGAGTCGTCAAAAATTTACGCTCGGCAAAAACGCTGGTCACAACCTTGGCGGCGGATTCAACGCCAAGTAAACAGGCTTTTGCCCTTATTTATCGCTATAGAGACTTAATGCTCGTGCAACCGTCTACTCCTTCCTCCATCGCGCCTGCTCAAAAAATTGCTCAGTGTCGCCTGCTGCTCGGTCGAGAGCAGTATAGCCCCTGCCATATTGTGGTTGCTGATGTGGAAAAGCGGCTAGCGGCGATCGCCTTAGACGGTAAGTTTTATAGCTTTTTCAAAAGTGTGCCAGAAGGCAGCAAAGCCCTCAAAATTGCGGCGATTTTGAGTGGTCGGGGTGAAGAAGTGGTGATTACGCAAACACCTAAAGGCTATGCGGCGTGGCTGCAAGAACCCGGTGCCCAACTTGCTCCGGCCAAGCAGATGCGGCCTATTTCTCCTGTATTTGGGCCTTCTCCCTGTACCGTCTTACGCGATCGCGCCTTGTTTCAACCCTGCCGACTAAGCGTTAGCGATCTCGCAGCCCCCCTCGTCGGCATTCAGTTTCAAGACAGCCTCTACAGTCTCTATCGCAAAGAAAAAAATGCTGACGAAGCGATTAAAATTGCAGCCAAGCTTTCGCAACACAGCGACGAAGTGGTCGTTATCTGTGCCAAAGAAAACTATGTTATCTGCGTTTTAGAGCCAACGGCTGTTATCTTTAGTGACGATTAAAAGCCACCCCCCAAGGTCGCCCTTTTATGAACTGCGACCGGGAAGAATAGGCACCTCAACCGCCTGACGGAAGCGCTCGACACTCTCATCAAAGTCAATTGGCAAAACGGCTACCACGTTTTCGTGAGGACGCGGAATAATTACCCAGGTTTCTAAAACACCCCCAGGGGCGTTTTCAGCCGCTTCTACCCCGGCTGCCATTGCTGCTTTAACTTCAGAGATATCCCCTCGGATATTGACGACAAATCGAGCGCTCCCCGCCCGAATGTAGTTAACCAACGTTACCCGCCCTGCCTTGACCATGGCATCTGCTGCTGCCAGCACAGGCGGAAAACCTTTTGTTTCAAGTGAGCCAACAGCTTGTGGCATTGTCAATCTCCTTTGCAAGGTATCGTTTTTACAGCCAAACCTCATTGTACGAGGCGAAGTGGGTCAAGATTAAAAAGTGACGAAATTAAAATAAAAAATCTTAGGGTTCAATAAAACTGATACATTTGGTGATTCTTGACCGGGCTAAGAAACCGAATTAGCCGTCTTTGCGCCTTCGGCTTGGCAGTTGGGGCAGAGGCCAAAAAATTCTAGGGTGTGGTAAAAAATTTTGAACTGATGCGACTGGTTAAGATGTGCTTCTAGCTCATGTACCGGACATTCATCAATCGCGATTGAAGTGCCACACTGGAGACAGGTGAGATGATGGCGATCTTCTTGAACAGAACTGTACAACGATTCGCCATTAGAAAGCGTACGCACCTGAACCACACCTTCTAACTTGAGAGCCTCTAGCGCCCGGTAAACGGTAGCCAGCCCCATACTGCGATTTTGCTGCCGCAGCTCTATGTAGAGATCTTGGGCAGAAATGCCCCGTTCTAAGGACTGCAACACCCTCAGAACCTGGTCTTGGCTACGGGTTCGTCGCGCTTTCATTCTCTCTCGCCTCTGCCGTTTCTTTTATTCTTGCAGCTTAGCCCCTGTCAGACCTAGATGCGGTAGGATCGAAAGGCGTTGCCGTTGTTAGAGATTGCTGTGTCACACCCGTATCAGGCTAAGATTTACGTTACGCTACGCCCCTCTGTTCTGGATCCGGCAGGAACAGCAGTTCGCTCTGGCTTAACGCATATGGGCTACACCAACGTTGAGCAGGTGCGCATCGGCAAATACATTGAGGTGTCGCTTACGGCTGAAAATGAAGACGCGGCTCGGCAACAGCTCGATCGCATGTGTGATCAGCTACTGGCGAATCCGGTAATTGAGAACTATCGGTTTGAGCTGCAGGCGCTGTCTGCGATCGCTTAGCGACACTTTCCCCAGAAGGGCGATATCTGAAATTGAGATCTCCGTTCGGTCAACCGCTCTGACATTTATTCGCGATGAAATTTGGCATTATTGTTTTTCCGGGTTCTAACTGCGATCGCGATGTTGCTTATGTCACCCGTGATCTGCTCAACGTCCCGACTCGCCTCGTCTGGCATGAAGACAGCGATCTCTCTGATATTGACGTCGTGATTGTACCGGGCGGCTTTAGCTATGGCGACTATTTACGCTGTGGGGCGATCGCACAGTTTTCGGCAGCCATGCAGGCGACCATCGCCCATGCCCAACAGGGTAAGCCAGTAGTGGGCATTTGCAACGGCTTTCAGATTTTGACCGAAGTTGGGCTACTGCCCGGTGCGTTGGTGCGTAATCGTAATCTGCACTTTATCTGCGATCGCGTGCCGCTCAAAGTTGAACGTAGCGATCTTCCCTGGATGCAGCAGTATCAAACCCATGAAGTGATCACACTGCCCATTGCTCACGGCGAAGGCTGCTACTACGCAGACGCAGAAACGCTGAAAACGCTCGAAGACAACAACCAGATACTTTTGCGCTATTGCCACAGCGATGGCACGGTCGATGAGTCAAGCAATCCCAACGGTTCGCTTCATCACATTGCGGGCATCTGCAACGCCGCAGGTAATGTACTGGGCATGATGCCTCACCCAGAACGGGCGGCTGACCCAGTGCTTGGCGGAACTGACGGTATTCGTCTATTCAAAGGCTTGTTAGCGCAGGCGATCGCCGCAGCTTAAGTCCCCAATCGATGTTCTTCAATCCAGCACATGACGTCGGCGGCAGATTCGGCGTAAAGGGTTTTGCCCGTCCGCGGATCGTGTGCATACCACCAGCGGTTACCGTCAGCGTCTTGTGTTAGCTTAACCTGGAGCTGCGATCGCTGCCGCCATTGCTGCCGAATCGCTTGTAGCCACTGCTGAATTCTTTGCCCTCCGTGCAAACGGGGGGTAGAGTGACTCCAAGCTTCGAGCTGTTGCTTTTCTCGTTCTAATAAGCTGAGTAGCCTGCTGTCGCGGTTTGCCTGAGCTACCTCAATCCGATGAGCCAAAGCTGCAGCTATATTAGCCTGGTGCTGGCTATCCGCAAAAAAGTGAGTGTTTTTGGTTGCAGTCGTCATAGTTTGAAACCGATAAATGAAAGTAGTGATGGCCTCTCTTTCTAATCTAAATTAAATTTCTGTAGCTAAAGCTACCGTTTGTTGAATTTGTCTAGATTTCCAGACAAATCATCAGCGCTCCCGCACCAGCGGCTATCAGCTTAGGGAGCTGTTAAAAAACTCAGAAGCCAAGCCTCATCCTGGGGGACTCATGCCTTAATGGGAGAGACTTGTGACAAAACGCTAAAGGAACTTGGAAACATGGGTCAGTTTCAAGACGCGTTTATTTCTTATGGCAGAGCCGATAGCAAGCAGTTCGCCCAAACGCTAAATCAACGCCTGATCGAAGCAGGCTATGAAGTCTGGTTTGACTTTGACGATATTCCGCTGGGAGTTGACTACCAACAGCAAATTGACGTCGGCATTGAACGGTCGCACAACTTTCTTTCAATCATTTCGCCTCACGCTGTCAATTCGCCTTACTGTCGTCTAGAAGTTGATCGAGCTGTTGCTTACAACAAGCGCATCATCCCCCTCTTACACGTTGAAGAAATTAGCCGAGCAACCTGGCAGCAGCGTCACCCTATGGGAACTGAAGCAGATTGGCAAGCTTACCAGGCGGCAGGCAAGCACGCTAGCTTCGTCAACATGCATCCGGTTATTAGTAAAATTAACTGGGTTTATTTTCGAGATGGGATTGATGACTTTGAGCCAGCCTTTCAGGCTTTACTGGCTGTTTTTGAACGACAAAAAGACTACGTCCATCAACACACACAATTTTTAGATCTGGCTTTAACCTGGCAGCGCCAGCAAAAACAGGCACGCTATTTATTAATTGGCGAAACGCGGCAGCAAGCCGAAGCCTGGTTAACCACAAAGTTTAGCCCGCAACAGCCACCTTGCTGGCCGACTGATTTGCAGGCTGAGTTCATTACTGAAAGCACTAAAAACGCTAATGGTCTAATGACGCAGGTGTTTTTAGCCCATGCAGAAGCTGACCAGACAAGTCTGCACAAAATTCTAAATGCTTTGCGCCGAGAAGGGTTCACCGTCTGGACAAATACCACTGACATTCAAACGGGCGAGGATTTTGAGCAAGCCGTCAATTGCGGCATTGAACAGGCGGACAACGTTGTCTATCTGCTCTCACCGCAGGCGATCGCTTCACCCTACTGTCAGCACGAGTTAAACTATGCTCTGGCATTAAACAAGCGCATTATTCCTATTCGGGTATGTCCGGTTCCTACCGAGCAAATTCCGGTCGCGCTCAAAACGTTGCAATACATCGATTTGGCAGAGAGTTGGCAGACTACAGACGCTTGGCTAGATGAAAGCGAACTGCTCAAGATTTTGCGACAAGATGCGCTTTATTTTGCAGAACACAAAGTTTTGCTGACTAAAGCGCTGAAGTGGCAGCGACAACAGCGCAATCCCAGCATTTTGCTGCGCGGCTACAACCTGCGGCATGCGGCAGCTTGGCTCAAAGTTGCCCAAGCCCGCCCTCACCACTTCCCAACGGCCTTACAGGTAGAGTTTATTCAGGAAAGTTTACGACAGCCGCCCGCAACTGCTTTAGATGTTTTTATCTCTTATTCGCGTGCTGATTCGGCTTTTGCCCGTCGGTTGAACGATGCGTTGCAGCTTCAGGGAAAATGTACCTGGTTTGATCAAGAAAGTATTGCCTCTGGAGCTGACTTTCAGCAAGAGATCTACCGGGGAATTGAAAGCGCTGATAATTTTTTGTTTATTTTGTCGCCGCGCTCGGTGCAGTCGCCTTACTGTGCGGATGAGGTTGGCTATGCGGCCAAGTTAAACAAACGGCTGGTACCCGTGCTGGCGCAAACCTTGAGCGGGTCTGATTTGCCGCCTGCGCTGGCAACAGTGCAGTGGCTTGATTTTAGCCAGCAGGCGCAGGAATTTACAGATAGCTTTAGTCAGCTCATTCGGGTTTTAGAAACCGATCGCGATTATCTGCGCAGTCATACTCAATGGTTGCAGCGAGCCGTTGAATGGCAGCAAAAAGAACGCAATTCAGATTTGTTGCTACGCGGCAGTGAGTTGGCGATCGCTGAGAATTGGCTACAAGAAAGCGATCGCCTAAACAAACAGCCACCCCCCTCTGATCTACAAAAGTCTTTTCTGCAAGCGAGTCGAGCGGCTGCCGACCGGGCGGCTAAGCGAGAGCAACATCGGCTAATGGTGATGAAACAACAGTTGCGTCTGATTGCAGCCGCGCTGGCGATCGCGATTGGGGGTTTATTTGCCAACGGCCTAGTGGGCTGGTTTTCGTTTCGCGGTGGCCAACAAGCAATACGCACGCTCACGGCTCAGCTTAGTCAAACGGTTAGCCACAATATTCAACAGCGAGTAGTTACTTATCTAGAAAATGCCTATGTATTGCCCAATCTGACTCGTCAGGCAATGGCTGCTGGCGAACTGCTGCCCAACGATTTAGACGGCCTAGGTCGCTACTTTTGGCGTCATTTAAGTTTTTTGACTGGCCAAAGTATTTACTTTGGCAGCCAATCCGGTAACTTTGTTGGCTTGCAACACTCGGCTGGGCAACAGTTCGAATACTGGCTGCAAGATCAAAGCCAATCTAGCGATCGCCTAGACTATCGCCTGAGCACCACCGGAGAGCGAGGTGAACTGCTGCGTTCAACCGCCTACGATTCACGTCTTCGTCCTTGGTACCAGATAGCCGCACAAACAGGTGAAAATAGCTGGAGTCCGGTTTATGCCTTCAGGCGCTCTGATGATGAACTCGTGCTGGGGGTATCGGCAGCGGTACCCGTTCACGATGCCCAAGGCCAACTACAAGGGGTCATTTCAACGGATTTGCTGCTCACCCAAATTAGCGAGTTTTTGCAACAGTTAGACATTAGCCGCTCTGGTCAGGCGTTTATTATCGACAGTCAGGGACTGATTGTGGCTAGCTCCGCCGCCAATACACCAGGCTTTGTTAACCAGGGTGACGAGATTGAACGACAAGCGGCCATTGATAGCCAAGATCCTGCCATTCGGGCTGCAACCAGACATTTACTGCAAAAGTTTGGCCAGTTTGACCAGCTAACAACTGAACAAAATAGTTTATTTCAACTTGAAGGCGATCGCTATCTGACTGATATTGATCAGGTGAATACTCAGCCGACCGTAGATTGGTTAATTGTGACGGTCATTCCTGAAGCTGATTTTATGGACGAAATTAGAGCCAACGCCCGTCTGTCACTCTATGTTGGCATTGGCGGTTTGATTCTGGCGAGTGGCCTGTCAATAGCTGTTTATCGATCGCGCCAGTTAGCCAAACGAGAGTTTTAGGGTGATCGCTGTAGCCCCAAGCGTTGCCCCCCTGCAATAGCTGAAAGCCGCCAACAAAAAACATTCCTTCTGCCTTCTGCCCTTAGCTTTTACCTTTCGCTGCCTTTAGCTATCAGTCTGCAAATGCATTCAGTTAGACTAGAAGCCCCCAACTGCGCAGTTTTTATTGTTTAGCCTCTATGTCTACCGCTGATCTTCCTGCCGATACTCCTAAGCCAGCCGCGATCGCCGCTACATCGGCGCTACGTCCGGCTGTCTACATTGTCGGGTCTGGCCCCGGCGATCCGGAGTTGCTCACAATAAAAGCCCAACGGCTGCTCCAGCAAGCAGATGTGATTCTTTATGCCAATTCTCTTGTTCCCAAGCAACTGCTAGCGATGACTCGCCCTGAGGCTGAACGCATTGGCACTGCCAGCCTGACACTAGAGGCGATTTTGCCGCTGATGATTGCGCAAGTACAGGCTCAAAAATCCGTAGTTCGTCTGCACTCAGGCGATCCCTGTCTTTACAGCGCTATGCATGAACAAATCCAAGCGCTAGCCGCTGCTGCCATTCCCTTTGAAGTTGTACCTGGCATCAGTGCTTTTCAAGCAGCGGCTGCCAAGCTCAATTTGGAGCTGACTGTTCCTGGTTTGGTGCAATCTATCATCCTGACTCGCATTAGTGGACGTACCCAAGTGCCTGAGGCTGAAGAGTTAGCCACCCTCGCAGCCCACCAAGCCAGCCTCTGTCTTTACCTAAGTGCCCGTCATGTAGAGGCTGCCCAGGCCAAGCTAATGCTGCACTATCCGGCTGAAACTCCAGTTGCCATTTGTTTTCGGGTTGGTTGGCCAGACGAAAAAATCCGCCTGGTGCCTTTAGCTGAAATGGCTACCGTCACTCTGGCTGAAAATTTAGTTCGGACGACACTTTATATTGTTAGCCCAGCGTTGATGGCCACTCAGCAGCGATCGCGCCTCTACAATCCAGAGCATGACCACTTATTTCGTCCAGTTAGCTCACGCCCATAATTTTTTAGCAATTGGCGTGAAATCGCCTCTATCTGCCTGCAAACTTGCCCTCTAGCGCAGGACAGATGCCGCCGCCCCATGGAATTGCAATACTTCGATTAACGCAAGTCGTTGTCTACATCTCAATATCGCTGGATTTAACAACTGGAGAATCGTATGAAAAGATTACTGCTGCTACTACCGCTATTTCTGGGACTGATGGTAACTACCGTTGCTTGTGGCAACACCACTACCCCTGAAGACCCCACGCTGGATGAGTCGGTTGATGAGGCACCCATGGAAGACGGTGCCGTTGATGAAACCCCGATGGAAGAGGGAGAAATGGAAGGAGAAGAGACGGAAGGCGAAACGACCGAATAAGATCGCTTCACTTTGCGCTCAAGTCACGTCTCAGGCAAGCATTAGCTCCTTAGACAGCCCACTCAGACTTTGAGTGGGCTGTTCTGATTTGAAGCAGTCCACAGGCACTCACTACTGCCGATCTTGCTCTAGCAGTTGTGAGAGCTGGTCTTTAAGCTGAGAAACTTGCTTGCCGTCTTTTGGCATGGCCAACAGCTTAACCTCAACCTCCGCCACGTTTTCTAAACGGGTGGTTTTCTCCCAAAGCCGCTTTTCGTCGTTGGACTCGTGTTCGTAGCGAAAAGTGACCACTTCAGCGCTGACGTCCAAAATGTGGACATCCTTAAACCAACCCCCACTGCTTTTGAGAAACAACCATACGTTGGGTTGACCCACTAAATCTTTCAGCTTCTGTTCCATAGGTACAATCACTGTCTGGAATGCTTGATAGGCTACTGCTAAATACAGATTGGAAAAATCCTAGCACTTTCAAGTAAAGGTACCCAAATTTCATTCTCAAGATAGATGACTTTTTTCTGTTTTGATAAAACTCAATATCTTTGGCAGCAGGTAACAGTTTGGGGATTGCCTGTTTTCGTACCGATGTAGTTTTTGCACTCAGTAGGGTGAAGCTACTTAAGAATTTACCCGGTCAAGTCTATCGACAGTTGTGCCAGTTGAAAAAGCTCGACGCTTGAGTTTATCAACGCTTAATCACTGATTGAAAATTGATTAGAGGGTGTCCAAGAATCCGTATTTTCTCAGATCAGTTCTACTATTTAGATCAACTAGCGTTAGGGAGTCTGCTTCTGTAACGCTATCTCTCGCCACTCGGTGACAGGAACTGATGCACGAGCGAACCACCCTGCTAAACGCGACGATTCGCAATACCTTCCAAGCAACCTTTCACCTGGGGTGTCTCCCGGCTATGTCTCTGCGTCGTTTAAGGCGATCGCTTTCAATTCGCGCTTTCTGGCGGTTTCTGTGCCACATTAATTTCGCCACCATTCGAGAGGTGATTGTTTGCACCTTCGAGCAGCGCTTACCTGGGTTGGCGGCTGAAATGGCTTACTATTCAATGCTGGGGCTATTTCCTTCAATTCTGGCGGTGCTGACGGCTATCGGTTTGATCGGCACCTTGCGAGAAACTTTCGATCGGCTGGCCTGGCAGTTGAGCGAAATTGCCCCCCAAGAAGCCTTGACCCTGATTCAAAACTTTGCTGGCGAAATTAGCAACAGCCAAAACCGCAGCTTATTTTCTATTAGCTTTTTAGTGGCTTTGTGGGCGTCTTCCGGTGCCATTAGCGCTGCTATGCGGGCGCTCGATCAAATTCACCAAATTCCCAGTCGGCGAATGCGGCCTTTTTGGAAAGCCAAGCTGGTTTCTTTGGGATTGACGGCAGGGACAATTCTGCTAATTATTTTGGCTTCTAGCTTATTCCTGATTAGCGAAATCATCATCTTTAAACTGGCTTTTCAAAGTGGAGCCACGATTGAATACTGGATCTTAAGAATTTGGCGCTGGCTCAGTTTACCAACGGCTTTGGGCATTCTCTCCGTTACCATTGCCTTTATTTACCGCTTCGGGCCTAGTCGCTGGTCACCTGGTAAACCGCTGATTCCTGGCGCTGTGCTAGCCGCTTTAGCCTGGGCTGGGCTATCTTCTGCGTTCCGCCTTTACGTGTCTCACTTTGGTAATTACAACAAGGTTTATGGCGCTGTCGGGGCCGTGATTGTGCTGATGCTTTGGCTGTATCTCAGTTCTTTGGTGCTGCTAATTGGCGATCAGTTAAATGTTTCAGTGGGCAAAGCGATGGGCATAGAGCCTTTAAGCGAACGGCAAAATGGCAAACGCCTTGCGCCTGCTGCTTACGAATCACCGCAGCAGTAGCTTCACTGCTAGCGTATCCGCCGCAGTAGCAAAAAAATACCACTGGCGAAGCATAAAAGGATTAAAAGCCACAGCACCATTCCTGGCAAAAAGGCCAACAGCGTCAGGCCACGCAGTATCCACACTAGCAACGTAGCTGCCAAAACGCCTAGAAAGAGTTGGGTATCTAGCTGTAAGCGAGACATCATAGGAACTTTTGTCTATTTTTAAGGTCGCAGAGGGGTAGATAACGTTCTAAGCTGCCTTCGGGTGACTACCCAATTTTGCGGGGGGTGTGTAGCTAACTCAGCTATTTAAGGGCTGCTGCGCAGTCCTCCCAAAATACCAGTGCCTACCGCAATGAGAACCAATGCCCAAATCACATAGCCTGGAATTTGACTAATCACACCAAAGCCGCGCAGCAGCAGAATGATAGCTGCTAAAACCAAAATAACGCCCAGGGTGGTTAAGAAGATTCTAATCGCTAAATTTGAAGAAGAATTCATAGGTCGCCAGAAATACTGATCTTGTTAAAGCGTAGGGCGTTTTTATTTTGGCATTGATCTCAAAGTTCATTGAAAATTTAACGACAAATCACGCTAGCCTGATGGTTTTAGCCATGAGACTAGAGATAATACGGCATAGGTTCTCCATCAAGCTGTATTGGGTCATCAGTAAATTTGCTGGCTGATATCGCTAACGTAAAGCTGGAGAAGGTGTTAGGAGGAATTGTTGGGTATGGTCAATACTGCTAAAGTCTTTGCGCACAACTCGCCTGGTCGTCCGGTATTGCAAACAGCGGAGCAGGCTCTCGTCGCTGGGGAGGTATTGACTCAGACCAAGCCTTATCGCTTGGGCGGCGGTTCTGTCGTCGCCCAGATGTATCTGCCGTTGTCTCAAGACCAAGTCTGGGATCAATTAACGGATTATCCGCGCTGGGTTGAGTACTTTCCGGATATTGTTGAAAGTCAGCTTTTGGAGACTGCTGGCTTAACGGCGGGAAAGCGCTTGTATCAGGTGGGGCGCAAGCATTTTTTGATGCTGACGGCAGAAGTGGAAATTTACCTCAAGGTGTTTGAAACGCGATCGCAGCAGCTTTTATTTCGCCTAGAGAAAGGAACCTTTTCAGACTTTGCCGCTGACCTGACGCTACAGGCTTTTTGTCAAGGTACGCTGTTGACCTATGCCGTGCAGGCCGCTGCGCTGATTCCAGTGCCCAGCTTTTTGATTGAGCAGGCGATGAAACACGATTTACCTGGCAATATGAAGACAATGCGCCAAGTGATGTGTAGTTGATGCGGAAAAAACTATGGGGTGGCTTCGTGGTGGGCCTTGGCTATATGCTGTCACCCCTGTCGTGGTGGAACGATTTGTTCTTTAACCTACCGATTGCTTATGGGTTTGGCTATGGTCTGAGCTGGCTACAGGCAGACTGGTTTTTGCCAGGAACCGTAGCTGGCTATTGGTTGTCTAATCTGTTAGGCTTTTTGCTGATGCAGTGGGGAGCCGGAGACTTGTTTTTTAGCGATCGCCCGCGCAACTTTACCCAAGAGCTATGGCTCAGCCTGGGCACGTCAACTCTTTATACTGCCATCATTGTGGGGTTGTTTTATTTCAACCTGATGCAGTTGCCCGAATTTCTGGCTTTTAATTAGCGCGATCGCTCGACAAAAGTACGTCCTGCCGTCATTGCTGCCAGACTGGTGTGATAAACGGCTCCGTCGCTCAACAAATCTAGTTCAGGATTAATGACCCAGCACTGATACCCTAGATTTTGCACATGGCTAACGCCAATAATCCAATCGGTAAAGGCTGAGATTTGTACCAGCGTAGCCGTTTCCATAGCTATGCCCTCCGGCGGATTTGAACGGTTCCGTTTACAGGTATGAATCAACAAGATGCCTTAAGCCTAGCAATCTCCCACTTAGATCAGTTCCTTCTTTAGCCCAGATAGCGGCTCTGTCGTTTGAAAGATTATGTCAAGTCAAACTCTGAATCTCTCAGAGACGCTTTATCGCTATTTGCTCGACCATTCTCTGCGAGAGCCTCCACTCATGGCTCAGCTCCGGCAAGAAACTCAGCAGCATCCGCTGGGGCAAATGCAGATTTCGCCAGAACAGGGGCAGTTGATGGCGCTGTTGGTGCAGCTAATAGGAGCCAAAAAAACCTTAGAAGTCGGCGTGTTTACTGGCTACAGTACCTTAGCCGTCGCCCTGGCCTTACCGACTGATGGCAAAATCATCGCCTGTGATGTCAGTGAAGCCTACACAGCGATCGCCCGTCGCTACTGGCAGCAAGCCAACGTGGCGGATAAAATTGAGCTGCGATTGGCTCCAGCGCTAGACACCTTAGATCAGCTTCTGGCAACGGGGCAAGCCAATACCTTTGACTTTGCCTTTATTGATGCTGACAAAAGCAACTACGACAACTATTACGAGCGATCGCTTCAGCTAGTGCGACCGGGGGGACTCATTGCCATCGACAATGTGTTGTGGTCAGGTCGCGTAGCCGCCCCCAACCCCGACAACCGAACGCGCAGCATTCATGCCCTCAACCAAAAGCTCCATCACGACGAGCGCATCAGCCTCAGCCTGTTGCCTTTAGGAGATGGGTTGACGCTGGCTTTAAAGCGAAAATAAGCAGGTGGCCGATGCGCAAACTTACTGCGATCGACGGCTCCAAACCAACCTCTAACAACGCCAAGGCATCGCTCCTGGCTGTTTTGTAAACCTCACTGACTGCTTTAGCGTCCATGCCGCTTTCTAAAACCGAAACCAAGCAACTGATAGAGCGTCTAATCTTTGACGAAACAGCAGCGCCTGAATGGGTACAAGACGTGTGGGATCTCAATCCGCTCATGGGCGAAAAGGCGGCAAAACTCCTAGACGTGTTTGAGCTATTGGTAGACTATGCTTCTGCCGATCAGCTAGATAGCCTGTTGCAAGCCCTGTACCGAGAACAGGTTTAGCGTTGCTAAAGCAGCATTTGCCCGCTGGAAATTTGGTGTGATGGCGATCGCTGCTGGGGCTATCTCTAAGCAACTTGAGCCATCAAGGTGCGGTGACGCGGGCTATTTTGTACCTGCATTGGCGGTTGAAAGCCCGCCGCTTGCATCGCTTGAGAAATTTCTAGCCCAAAATATTGATCTAAATAAGGCTCAGTGCTTTTCAGCAGCGTCAGCACGAAAGGCGGCATTTTAGCAAACACCTCAGAGTGAGGGTTCATATCCATAATCGCCAGATGTCCACCGGGGCGCAGCAATCGTCGAGCTTCTTGAATAATGGCGATCGCGGCGCTTTGGGGCAGTTCGTGAAACATCAAACACGTAGAAACTAAGTCAAAGGAGGCGCTAGGGAGGCTGGTCGATTCAGCAGGGGCATGGAGCCAGGTGATGGGGTGGGGCAGGGTGGGGGGGAGAGGGGCAGTCTTTGCCCCACTGCCTGTCTCCGGCTCTCCGCGTCCTGTTTGTTCCAGCCGTTGGCGATCGCGGTATTGGGCAACCGCCAAAAAATAAGGAGATAGATCGATTCCGGTAAGCTGAGCCTGGGGAAAGGTGGCTTGCAGGGCAAAGGTGCTCATGCCGACACCGCAGCCAAGGTCAACAACGTCTTGAGGAACGGCTGGCAAATGCTGGGTAAGAACAGTGTGGTAGCTTTGGCGCAACCAGGCGTCGCCCTGGGCACCGCCTTCTGGCCAGATGCGGGCGTGCACGGCACGAGCAGCCACTTCCACCTCCATTGCCGGAGTCCAGCCGAGGTTGCCTTCTGCGTAGGCATGAAAGCTGGTGACGTAGTAATCGGGATAGACCAGGTCAGGGTTTTGCATGGCAGCCAGGTCAGTTTCCCAGGCGGTAGCCAGCTCGGCTGGGGGATTTTCTGCCAGAGAAGCAACGTCAGCGCGGCGGCGTAGCGCTTTGACCTCATCTCGCCAAAACACCCCGATGGATTCGGCTCGGTCGATCATCATTTTGCGGGCTTTGGCTTTGGCAAAGCTAGCAAGGGGCTGAATTGCCAGTAGCCCGTTAATTAAACGAGCGGTAAGGTGCGGAGCAACGGCTGTCATGTCTAAATTTGGAGATATTAAACGCAGTAAGCCTATTATTCCAGACCTTCATTCAATACAGAGACGCTACCCTGGTTATTAAGGTGCTATCAGCGTTTTTGGCCTTAATTCAAGAATCAGGTTTGTCGATGGAAAACTTCTACCTAGATACAGAAAAGCCTCAATACAAGTCATTTGAGCTGCCCGGTGCTAGACCGCACTACAGTCCTGATAAGCCTGGGCAGGTGGAACATATTTTCTTGGATCTAGTGATAGATATTCCCAATCAGGCTTATGCGGGTACCTGCAAGATTCGGCTAAACCCAGTGCGTGATGATGTTAAGCACCTGACTTTGGATGCCGTCAATCTGCAAATCGATGCGGTCAAGGTAGGCAGCACGAAACAGCCTTTTGACTACGACGGCGAGCAGCTACGCATCACCCTCAAAGACTCGCCTAAAATGGGCAAAGCGATCACCTTAGCGATCGCCTATCGCTGCCAACAGCCTCAGCGTGGCCTTTATTTTATTGGCCCCACTGCCGACTACCCCGACAAACCTGTCCAGGTTTGGACGCAGGGTGAAGATGAAGATTCTCGCTTTTGGTTTCCCTGTTTTGACTACCCTGGTCAACTTTCCACCTCAGAAATGCGGGTACGGGTACCCCAGCCTTACATTGCCGTTTCCAATGGTGAACTGATTGCCACCGAAGAAGACGGTGACAGCAAAATCTATCACTGGCTGCAAAAGCAAGTGCATCCCACCTATTTGATGACGCTAGCGGTGGGTGATTTTGACGTGATTCAAGACCAGTGGCGCGACGTTCCGGTGACTTACTACGTCGAGAAAGGTCGCAAAGACGATGGCCAGCGGACGATGGGCAAAACGCCCCAGATGATTGAGTTTTTTAGTCAAGTCTTTGGCTATGACTACGCCTATCCTAAGTATGCTCAGGTTTGCGTCGCTGACTTTATCTTTGGCGGCATGGAAAACACCTCCACCACGCTGCTCACCGATCGCTGCTTGCTAGACGAGCGGGCGGCTTTGGACAATCGCAACGCCGAAAGCCTGGTGGCACACGAGCTAGCTCACCAATGGTTTGGTGACCTGCTGGTGATTAACCATTGGTCACACGCCTGGGTGAAAGAGGGCATGGCCACTTACTCCGAGGTGCTGTGGACGGATCACCAGTACGGTGCTGAAGAAGCGGCCTATTATCGCTTGGGCGAAATGCGCAATTACCTCAGCGAAGACAAAACCCGCTACCGTCGCCCAATGGTGACCCATATCTACCGAGAAGCAATTGAACTGTACGATCGCCATATCTATGAAAAAGGCGCTTGCGTCTACCACATGCTGCGCACCGAGCTAGGGGATGCCCTGTTTCAAAAAGCGATTCATACCTTTGTGCAAGACAATGCCCACCGCACGGTAGAAACCATCGATTTGATTCGAGCGATCGAAAAGGCCACAGGTCGCAATCTACGCTTTATCTTTGATCAGTATGTCTTTCGCGGCGGCCATCCTGACTACACCGTGAATTACAGTTGGGACGGTGACAGCCATCTGGCAAAAATTGGCGTTACCCAAACCCAGGCTAAAGAAGGCGATACCAGCAGCAGCAGCGGCTTGTTTGACTTAAAGCTGCCGATCGCCTTTGGCTATGTGCAAGACGGTAAAGTAGAGCTAAAAACCTTTAAGGTTCGTCTGCACGAACGGACGCAAACGTTTTATTTCCCGCTGGAAGCCAAACCCCAGTTTGTTAGCTTTGATGCTGGTAACCATTGTCTCAAAACAGTGACGCTGGATTATCCAATCGCGGAACTCAAAGCCCAGCTACAGTTTGACCCTGACCCCCTCTCGCGGATAATGGCGGCTGAGGCGATCGCCAAAAAAGGCGGTTTAGAAGCCGTCAATGCCCTAACAGCGGCAATGCAGGCCGAAGCCTTTTGGGGAGTGCGGGCAGAAATTGCTGAAAATCTGGCCAAAATCAATTTAGACCAAGCCTTTGCGGGTTTGCAAAGGGGGCTTGAAGATCCTCACCCTAAAGTGCGGCGGGCGGCGGTAGAAACCCTGGGTGGCATCAAAACCCAAGACAGCTATAAAACGCTTAAAGCTTTAGTTGAGGCAGGCGATGCCAGCTACTATGTCGAAGCGGCGGCGGCGAAAGCGCTGGGCAGCGTTGGCGCATCTAGCCTCAGCGGCAAACCCAAAGAGAAGAAAGTCGTCAAGCTGCTCGAAACGGTTTTAAAAGAACGTACAGGCTGGAACGAAGTTGTGAGATCAGGGGCGATCGCAGGTCTTAGCCAGCTCAAAACTTCTGAAGATGCGCTTGAAATTGTGCTGAAGTACACCGAAGCCGGGGTGCCTCAAGCGCTGCGGCTCGGTGCGATTCGGGCTTTGGGCAGTCTCTCAATCGGGCAGAGCAAACCCAATCTCGACAAAATCTTAGAGCGGCTAGAAGCCCTAGCGCGGGAAGATTTCTTTTTGACGCAGGTGGCTGTAGTGGGGGCTTTAGGGCAAATGGAAACGGCGAACGCAGTCGGGGTTTTGCAAATGTTGGCAGAACAAACGCCTGATGGCCGAGTGCGACGACGAGCCGAAGAAGCGATCGCAAAGGTGCGAAAAGCGATCGACGCTAACCAAGCCGTTCAGACCTTGCAGCAAGAAGTCGATGAGCTGAAAAAAGACAACCAAGCGCTCAAAAGCCGCTTAGAAGCTTTAGAAGCCAAAACTAAATCTGCCTAGCCGCCCGCTAGAGGTTTGGCCGACCAAACCTCTAACAAAAAGCTTAGGCCAGCGAGCAAACGCTTTTTACACCCGCACCTGAGCGCGACGGACGCTGGCGATCACTTCTACCAAACTGCGGACAACGGCCACCATTGCCACGACATTATCCAGCTTGTTAACGGCTGAACCAACGCCAATACCGGAGGCTCCCGCAGCGATCGCCATAGGCGCTGTCACATCTGACAGACCAGAGGCGCACAGCACAGGCACCGCTACCGCTTGAGAAATGGCGTGAGCGGCGGCTAAAGTGGGGGCTGCTTTTTCTATTAGACCCAGCGTTCCGGCATGGGTTGGCTGGCTGCTGGTGCCGCCTTCGGTTTGAATGATGTCTGCGCCAGCTTCGACCAGTTGCTCAGCTAAAGCAACCTGCTCATCGAGCGGCAAAACATGAGGCACGGTCACCGACAGCGGCATGGCGGGTAGCAAGTCTCGCGTTTGGCGAGTCAACGCTAAAACTTCAGCAGCCTCAAAGCGGCGACCTTCGGCATAGAAAGCATCAAAATTACCAATCTCGACGAGGTCAGCACCCGCGGCTACTGGCGCTAAAAACTTTTCGGGTTCAACAGCAGACACGCAGATCGGCAGCGCTGTCAGCTGACGGGCAAGGCGAACCAACTCCGCATCAGCGGCAATATCGACAAAGGTAGCTCCACCTTGATCGGCGGCTTGAACTACTCGTGCTACTTGTACCTGGTCAAAATTGGTCAAACCGCTAATGATTTTGAGGGCACGGCCTTCTGATAGCGATCGCTGAAGATGGGGATGAATGGTCATGATTGTCTCAGTCTTTGAGTATCTGATTTATTCTGCCACTCTAGCGGAAGGTTGGAAAACAGATGTTGCATTAGCTAACAGCTTGATAGTCAGCCGATTTCCCGCCCGTTTTACGCAGCAGCCGAATATTTTCAATCTGCATAGACTTTTCCAGTGCTTTAGCCATGTCGTAGAGGGTTAGCGCCGCTATCGAAACTGCTGTTAGCGCCTCCATTTCTACTCCGGTTTCGGCCTTGGTTTTAACTTCGGCTTGAATCTGGTAGCCCGGTAGAGCCGGATCGGGGGTGATCTGCACCTCTACTTTTTGAATCGGCAGGGGATGGCACAGGGGAATCAGGTTCGCCGTTTGCTTAGCGGCCATAATTCCTGCTAAACGGGCGGTGCCGATGACATCGCCTTTAGGGGCATTGCCCGACTCGATCGCTGCTAAAGTAGCCGTTTGCATGCGTAAACTGGCGACCGCGATCGCCCGTCGCACCGTCGCTGCTTTCGCAGAAACATCAACCATGTGGGCTTGCCCTTGAGCGTCTAAATGGCTCAGGCCGGGGGATAGCGCAGAATCAGAGATTTTTTCCATAAACGCAATTGTTTTGTGGTTTTTAGTATGTTAGGATTAAAAGCCTGACAAGGGCGTGTAGCTCAGTGGACTAGAGCACGTGGCTACGGACCACGGTGTCGGGGGTTCGAATCCCTCCTCGCCCGTTTTAATCGAATCGCGGATCAACAGCGTAAACATCGCGACCTTGACTGAGGGCAAACCGCAGCGAGTGGCGCATGTCTTTGCTAGAAGACGTCACAAAAATCACAAAGCCCAAAGCGGTCATCAACGCCGAGAGGCCAAACACCCCGCGATAGCCGATAGTATCGGCCAGGGTACCGAGAACTGGCCCAGCCAAGGCAATGCCCAAATCAAAGCCCACCATACACAGCCCAAAAATGCGGCCTCGTTCAGTAGCGGCTGAGCGATCGGCCATCAGGGCTGCAATCATAGGAATTAACATGCCAGCGGCGGTGCCTTGAACCAGCCCCCCCAAAAGAAAAATAGGGGCGCTACTGGCCGACCACAAGATGATCATGGCTAGGCTGTAGAGCAGTAAGCTCAAGCTAATAAAGCGACCTCGCCCATAGCGGTCTGAAGCTCGACCAGAAAGCAGCCGAATACCAAAACTGGCGATCGCCGACGCCGTATAAATAAAGCCAACAAAGCTCAGTTCTAAGCCGACTTCGCGCACATAGAGCGGTGTAAACGTGCTAATTGTGCCAAAAGCCAGCCCCACCAAAAACAAGATAATCGCCGGAATGCGAATACGTGGCGTCAGCAACAACTGCCAGAACAGTTGAGGCGGCTGTTTTTTGAGCGCTGCTAGATCAGGTTCATAGGTTTCGCGGATAAAGCCAGACAGCAGTAACCCCAAAACGCCCAAGCTACCCATCACCGCAAACGCGACGGTAAACCCGACCCAGTCTAGCAGGTAGCTGCCCAAGGCTGGGCCTAAAGCCAGACCCAGCGGATTGACCAAACTCATATAGCCAATTAGCTCACCCCGATGGGCGGGCGGCGCAATATCGACAATCAAAGCACTATAAGCCGTAACATAGGCAGCAATGCTAATGCCGTGAAACGCTCGAAACAAGCCCATCAGCGCCAAACGTCCGTCTAGCTGAACGGTGCCCAAAGTCCAGGTAAAAGGGGCTAGACGATCCACAAGCAGGTAGCAGAAGGGGGCACCTGCGATCGCAAATAAGCCTACCAACAATACCAGCTTGCGCCCTTGTTCATCGGCTAAGCGTGAAAGAGTGGGTCTAGCCACTAGCAGCCCAATAGCAAACGAAGCCATCACAAAGCCGATTTCCTGCCCGGTTGCGCCCAGGGTTTCAATATAAAGCGGCAGCACAGGTAGCAACCCGGCTAAGCCCGCCCAAAAACATAGACCAGAGCCAAACAAAAAGCCTAAATTAGATCGCAGCGCCGGACTGAAGGTAGAAAAAAGCTTCAAAACAGTTTCCTCAATGCCACGGGTAGATAATCGTCGATACTAAATGTTAACAATTGTTAAGAATAACGCCATGCACCAGGAGGCCGTTATCGATCAAAGCGGTCTTTATCGCTACTCGCTGGGTCGCATCTGGTTGCCTGAGCAGCCGCGGTTGGCGTTTATCATGCTCAATCCCAGTCGTGCCGACCATCAGTGCAACGATCCGACGATTCGCCGCTGTCTCAGCCTAGCGCAGGGGTGGGGCTATGGTGCTTTAGAAGTGGTGAACTTGTTTGCTTTTCGCACCGCCCAACCTCGGCTGCTGAAACAAGCGATCGCGCCTATTGGCTCTGAAAATGATGACTACATTCGAGCAGCCGTCGCCCGAGCTGAAAAAACGGTGCTGGCTTGGGGAAATTGGGGAAGTTGGCAGGGACGCGATCGCGCGGTTTTAGACCTGCTGGCGACGGCAGAAAAAAAGCTCTATTGCCTGGGGTTGAATCAAACAGGGCAGCCAAGACATCCCCTGTACGTAGCTAGCCAGGTTGAGCTAAAAAAATGGTGAAGCGCATTGTGGATAGCCCGACAGTTTGCCCCTAAAGTTGAGCCACTCGAAGGGCTGCAAGCGTAGTCACGCTGCTAACAAAAACCACCTGGAACAGACATTCCAGGCGGCTTTAGGCGAATGTAAAACAGTCGGCTTAGGGAAGTTCTGTATGACCCATCAGGTAGCGATCGCATTCGCGTGCTGCGCCGCGACCTTCGTTAAACGCCCAAACGACAAGGCTTTGCCCCCGACGACAATCGCCCGCCGCAAACACACCGGGCAGGCTGGTTGTGTATTGGCCTTCTTCGGCTTTGACATTGCTGCGAACATCGCGCTCTAAGCCCAAAGCTTCTAACAACGGCTGCTCTGGCCCCAAAAAGCCAATTGCTAGCAGCACAAGCTGGGCGGGCAATACCTTTTCAGTCCCTGGAATTGGCTGAGGCGAAAACCGACCGTTCTCATCACGCTGCCATTCGATCTCTACCGTATGGACGGCTTTGATCTGACCCTGTTCGTCGCCTTCAAACCGGGTGGTGGTGGTGGTGTAGACACGAGGGTCGTCGCCAAACATGGCAGCGGCTTCTTCTTGGCCGTAGTCCATCCGATAAACTTTGGGCCATTCTGGCCAGGGGTTGCTAGTGGCGCGGCTTTCAGGGGGTTTGGGCATAATTTCGAGCTGAGTAACGCTCTTACAGCCGTGGCGAATTGAAGTGCCGACGCAGTCTGTGCCCGTGTCGCCGCCGCCAATGATGACCACATCTTTGCTAGCGGCTGAAATGTAGTCAGAGGTGGGGCTGCCTGCCAGGACACTTTTAGTATTTTCCGTGAGAAAGTCCATCGCGAAATGGATGCCCTGGAGGTCGCGGCTTTCAACATTGAGGTCGCGGGGACGAGTAGCGCCCGTACACAGAACCACGGCGTCGTAGTCGTTAAGCAAGGTTTCGGCTGCTAAATCTTTACCCACTTCGGTATTGCAGACAAAGGTGACCCCTTCGGCTTCTAGCACCTCTAAGCGGCGTAGCACCACCGCTTTTTTGTCTAGCTTCATGTTGGGAATGCCGTACATCAGCAGTCCACCGGGGCGATCAGCGCGTTCGTAAACGGTGACCCAGTGTCCAGCCGAATTGAGCTGAGCGGCGGCGGCCAGTCCGGCAGGGCCAGAGCCAATAACGGCAACTTTTTTGCCTGTGCGTTTTTCCGGTGGGTTGGGTGTGATCCAGCCTTCCTGCCAGCCTTTTTCGGCGATCGAATATTCAATATTTTTGATCGTCACCGGGGGGCTGGTAATGCCTAAGACACAAGACCCTTCACAAGGAGCCGGACAAACCCGTCCGGTAAATTCTGGAAAGTTGTTGGTTTTGTGCAGGCGATCGAGGGCTTCTTTCCACAAGCCCCGGTAGATGAGATCATTCCATTCAGGGATGAGGTTGTTAATAGGGCAGCCGCTGGCCATGCCGCTGATTACCGTCCCTGTATGGCAAAAGGGCGTGCCGCAGTCCATGCAGCGAGCACCTTGAGTTTGCAGCCGTTCTGGGGACATTTCTAAGTGAAACTCGTCCCAGTTGCGAATGCGATCGAGGGGGGAGACTTCGTCAGCCACCTCGCGCAGGTATTCCATGAAGCCAGTGGGTTTTCCCATGTTGATAAACCGTTTGTGTAGACGTATAGGTTGTCGTCGCCGAGCAGGGGCAAGCTACGACCGTTGGGGCAGGTTTTAGTTCTTGGTGGGGTCTGGCGATAAAATTTCGCGCAAAACTTTCCCTACCCCTATGGCCAAAGCGATCTAGCGATTAGCTGCCGCCGATGCGGGCGATGTCGCGGGCGTTTTCTTCGAAGGCGGCGGAGAGAGCATCGTCACCGCTGAGTCCATCCGCGATCGCCTTTTCAATGTGCTGCAAGACCCGCTTGTAGTCGCGCGGCATTACTTTGACAAATTGCGGTACCTTCGCTTCCCAGTCTGCTAAAACTTGAGTGGCTCGCTGGCTACCCGTGTAGTCGGCATGTTTTTGGATCATTTCCCGCAGATCTCGAATTTCTTCTGGCTCTTCTAGCGGTTCTAGATCGACCATTTCGGTATTGCAGCGACTAGCAAAGTCGCCTGCTTCGTCGAGAACATAGGCGATACCGCCGCTCATGCCTGCTGCAAAGTTGCGTCCGGTACGCCCCAGCACCACGACTTTGCCACCCGTCATGTATTCACAGCCATGATCGCCAATGGCTTCAACTACCGCTTTGACCCCAGAGTTACGCACACAAAACCGCTCACCTGCCATGCCGTAGAGATAAGCCTCTCCGCCTGTAGCGCCGTAAAAAGCTACGTTGCCGGCGATGATGTTCTCTTCAGGCACAAACGTGGACGCTTTAGACGGGTAGAGAATAATTTTGCCGCCGCTGAGTCCTTTGCCCACATAGTCGTTGGCATCGCCTTCGAGCTCGAGGGTAACGCCTTTAGGCACAAAGGCACCAAAGCTTTGTCCGGCACTGCCCTGGAAGTGCAGATGTACCGTATCTTCTGGCAGCCCTTCCCAATGGTGTTTGGTGATTTCGTTGCCTAAGATGGTGCCGACAACGCGGTTAATGTTGCGAATCGGCAGCTTGGCTTTGACCTTTTCGCCACGGGCGATCGCTGGTTCGCACAAATCCAGCAGCGTCGTCATATCTAGCGATTTGTCTAGGCCATGATCTTGCGGAATCTGGCAGTAGCGACCGACGGTTGGGTCTACCTGCGGCTGATAGAGAATCTTAGACAAATCAATCCCTTTCGCTTTCCAGTGAGCGATCGCTTTTTTCGGCTCTAGCACATCGGTGCGACCCACCATTTCATTAATGGTACGGAAGCCTAGCTGCGCCATCAGTTCGCGCACTTCTTGCGCCAAAAACTTCATAAAGTTGACGGTATAGTCTGGATCGCCCATAAAATGCTTGCGCAGTTCTGGATCTTGGGTGGCGACCCCCACTGGGCAAGTATTTTTGTGGCAAACCCGCATCATAATGCAGCCCAGCGTTACCAATGGCGCTGTGGAAAAGCCGTATTCCTCCGCCCCTAGCAGCGTTGCCATGACCACGTCGCGTCCAGTCTTCATTTGCCCGTCGGTTTCCACCGCAATGCGGCTACGCAAATTGTTCATGACCAGGGTTTGATGGGTTTCGGCCAGTCCTAGTTCCCAGGGCAAGCCCGCATGTTTGATAGAAGTCTGCGGCGAAGCACCCGTACCCCCATCAAAGCCAGAAATCAGCACGACATCAGCGTGGGCTTTAGCAACGCCTGCCGCAATGGTGCCGACGCCCACTTCGGAAACCAGCTTGACGCTGATACGAGCTTTGCGGTTGGCATTTTTGAGGTCATGGATTAGCTCAGCTAGGTCTTCAATAGAATAGATATCGTGGTGAGGCGGGGGCGAAATCAGCCCTACACCAGGGGTAGAGTGGCGAACTTTAGCAATCCACGGATAAACTTTGCGGCCAGGAAGCTGCCCACCTTCACCCGGTTTTGCCCCTTGCGCCATTTTGATTTGAATTTCGCGTGCTTGAGACAGGTAGAGACTGGTGACGCCAAAGCGACCAGACGCAACTTGCTTAATGGCGCTATTTTTTGAGTCTCCGCGCTCGTTTGTCCAGGTATAGCGTTCTGGATCTTCGCCGCCTTCACCCGTGTTAGATCTGCCGCCAATGCGATTCATGGCGATCGCCAGTGACTCATGCGCTTCTTTAGAAATCGAGCCATAGCTCATCGCCCCGGTTTTGAAGCGAGCCATAATTGCTTCTATTGGCTCAACTTCTTCGAGCGAAATCGACTCACGCGCTTTGAACTCCAACAAATCTCGCAGGCGGAAGAACTGCTTGCCGTGTTCGTTAATCCGGGCAGAATAGGTTTTGTACAGCTCGTAGCTGCCTTCCTGAACGGCCTTTTGCAACAGGTGAATCGTTTGCGGGTCGAACAGGTGAGCTTCCCCTTCTTTGCGCCACTGATATTCCCCACCCACTTCTAAGACAGGGTTTTGCAGCGGTCGATCTGGAAAGGCGTGCTGATGGCGCAAAATTGCTTCTTGAGTGATGACATCGAGATCGGCACCGCCCAGCCGAGAAGCCGTCCAGGCAAAATATTGATCGACAAAGCTTTGATCCAAGCCCAAAGCTTCAAAAATCTGGGCACCGCGATAGCTCTGAATGGTAGAAATACCAATTTTGGAGCCAATTTTGATCACCCCTTTTGTCACCGCCTTGGTGTAGTTTTTGCAGGCCGTCTGAAAATCTACACCGGGTAGCGAGCCGTCTTCAATCATGGCTGCTAGCGTTTCAAACGCCAGATAAGGATTGATCGCACCACAGCCATAGCCCAGCAACACCGCAAAGTGATGCACTTCTCGCGGTTCGCCAGACTCTAAAATAAGACCTACTTGGGTACGGGTGCCCTCTCGAATCAGATGGTGATGTAGCCCTGAAACGGCTAGCAGCGCTGGGATGGCGGCTTGATGGGGGCCAACCTGGCGATCCGAGAGAATCACTAAGTTTGTACCTGCCGCGATCGCCTGATCGACCGTTGCAAACAGGTTTTCTAGCGTAGCGGCTAAGCCAGCCGCCCCTGAGGCGGGATCAAACACAATCGGCAGCGTCATTGACTGGAAGCCGTTTTGCTTGACTTGCTTGAGTTTGGCCAGTTCAGCGTTGCTGATAATTGGGGTTTTGAGCTTAATTAGGTGGCAGCTTTCGGGTTCTGGCTGCAGTAAATTCCGCTCACTGCCAATGGTGGTTTCAGCCGAGGTAATAATTGCTTCGCGAATCGAGTCAATCGGCGGATTGGTCACCTGGGCAAAGAGCTGATGAAAATAGTCATACAGCAGCTTAGGCCGATTTGACAGTACCGAAAGTGGCGTATCGGTACCCATTGCACCCACTGCTTCCACGCCGTTTTGAGCCATTGGCGCTAGCAGCATCCGTAGCTCTTCGAAGGTATAGCCAAAGGCCATCTGGCGCTGTCGCAGCGAAGAGGAAGCTGCGGGTGGCGGCGAACTGGCTTGGGGAGCATGGCCGTTTGTCTGAACAGCCTCAGCGCTGGCGGCTAGAGGTGAATGGCCATTTGTCTCTACGGGGATAGGCGTGGGGGCAGGCAAATTGCTGAGATCGACGAGATGCTGGTCTAACCATTCTCGGTAGGGATTGGCGGTGGCAATTTGCTGCTTGATTTCTTCATCAGCGACAATTCTGCCCTCTTCCATGTTGACCAAAAACATTCGCCCCGGCTCTAGGCGACCTTTGCGGGCAACGCGTTCTGGCTCAATCGGCAGTACCCCCGCTTCAGAAGCCATAATGACTAAATCGTCTTTGGTAACGTAGTAGCGCGAAGGTCGCAGGCCGTTGCGATCGAGAACAGCCCCCATCATGGTGCCGTCGGTAAAGGCGATCGAGGCGGGGCCATCCCACGGCTCCATTAAGCAGGCGTGATACTCGTAAAAAGCTTTTTTCTCAGGACTCATTGACTCGTGAGCCGACCACGGCTCAGGAATCATCATCATCACGGCATGGGGTAGCGATCGCCCTGCTAGCGTCATTAGCTCTAGGGTATTGTCAAAAATGCCAGAGTCGCTGCCATCAATGTTGATCAGCGGTTGAGCCTGTTTCAGGTCGTCACCAAAGAGCGCCGACTCAAACATGGACTGCCGCGCATACATCCAGTTGATGTTGCCGCGTAGCGTATTGATTTCGCCGTTGTGGGCGATGTAGCGGTAGGGGTGTGCCCGCTCCCAACTGGGGAAGGTGTTGGTGCTAAAGCGAGAATGGACTAAGCCTAAAGCGCTTTCGAGATCAGGGTCACTGAGGTCAAGAAAATACTTGCCGACTTGCTCTGGCATTAACATGCCTTTGTAGACCAGTGTGCGGCAGGACAAACTGGTCGTATACCAAAAAGAATCAACCTCGGCGTGAATTTTTTGGTGAGCCAGCTTGCGAATGATATACAGCTTGCGCTCAAAGGCTAGATCATCGGTAATATCAGGCGATCGCTGGACGAAAACCTGCTGCATAAAAGGCTCAGAAGATTTGGCCGTTTCACCCAGCGATGTATGGTCGGTCGGGACATCGCGCCAGCCTAAAACGGGCTGCCCCATTTTGGCGGCAATTTGCTCAAAAATCTGGCGACCTTGCTGACGAACCGCTAGCTCAGGTGCCGCAAACATTAGCCCCACGCCATATTGACCAGCCTCAGGCAGATCAATGTCGGCATGAGCCGCTACTTTTTTTAGAAACTTGTGGGGCACCTGTAGCAAGATACCAGCCCCGTCGCCCGTGTTAGGCTCAGCTCCGACTGCGCCTCGGTGATCCAGGTTGAGAAGAATGGTCAGAGCCTGCTGCACGATGGCATGAGAGGGCTTGCCCTTCATGTGGACGATGAACCCAACACCACAGGCGTCATGCTCAAACCGAGGATCGTAGAGTCCCTGCTTTACAGGCGGAGTATGGCTATTCATTAAAGTCATTGGCCTAACTACGTTAAATAAGTCGTGTCAACTAGAAAATGGGTCGCCGACTTCTAGTGGATCGCATTGTCTAACCTTTTTTTGAAATTGGCACATGTCTTAAGGAAATTGTCAGATCTGCTTTCCTAAAACCTGAACATTTCTTTCAAAAGCTAGCGTTTTTTACAGTCTTCTTGACTAATTTGAAAAATCTATTCCAAACGCGGCGATCGCCACTCAAAAGTGACCAGAGAACACTGCAAAAATAACTATCCAAAACCTGAAGGCTTGAAGATGTAAGCTTTGATACCATTTCTCTAAAGGCAATCGGGCTATTCGCGATCGCAGCCAGTTAATCAAAATTAAGCGAGTCAAAGCTAACAAAAACTCCAGCCATTTGGACTGCGATCGCGGCTGTTAGCCTGAGCAAAAGCGTCATGATTTGCTAACAAAATCAAGCGCTAGCGTCAGCCCAATAGCTGTTAAAAAATGTGAAGAATTAGCACAATACATACAGCAGCCTAAAGCTTTGTGAGTAGGCCAACCGCAGGGCGATCGCCTTAGACGAAAATCAAAAAATCAACTTGATGGACAGGCTAGCCACGGCAACTTTGTCTGCTAGGTCACCTGAGTTCTCTTCTTGCCTGTGCTGTCTGCCTTGTAGAGCCAGGTCGTGGGGGCTAAAGAGAGCTAAGCCCATTCTGCAACCACCTCAAAAGGAGGTCACTATGGCCATTCTTTCTCCACAGACGGTTTATGAAAATTTAAAACAGTTAGACATCGTCGATACCGTCAAAAGTGCTTTGTACCGTCAGCAGGCGCAGGAAATCTTAGCTGACCCTAGCATTAGCCTCAACTGGCGACAGGCGATCGCAGAGCGACTTAACCAAGCAAATCATCAGCTAACACTGCTGACGGTTACAGGCGAAGACAGCTACTAAGAAGGATTAGACGGGCGGAGGCGTTGGCCGCCGATGAACGCTAACAACTCGCACCCGACAAAGCATAAAGGGGTTACTGGTGATAGGCGGTAGCCCCTTTTTAGTGGCTTTGCCTAGCGGCGCTAGGGGCTAAGCGTCTGCTGGCGCTGGCAATGCTACCAATACTAAATAATCCCAGCGATGAGACAGTTCGGCAGTGTCTAAGAAAGTGGCTAGGTGCTGCCAGAGATCCGCACTGGCAAGGCTAATGCTCTTAATTTCGCTGGCAATTGAAACCTGGTGACCCTGTTGAATCAGGGCTTGAGAAAGCTGCTGCGGTAGAGGATGTTGATGGAGCTGGCTCTGATAGCAAATCAAAACTTTTTGCGATGTTGATGCCGTCGCCAGCGATCGCACGATGGCGCTTTTAAGCTGCTTTTTGGTGACCCGTTCCCCTAAGACAGCAGAAAGCTTGTGCCAAAGTTTGTAGCCAACTGACTTTTCCACGTAGGCAGGATTGGCAGGATAAATTTCGCTATAGGTTTTGCCATTCCAGGATCCGATAAACACCTGTTTTTCCAAGTCATTAAGGCGCTTGTTTGTGTGTTCAAAGATTCGCTGGTCGATCAGCTTAAAAGCAACTTCAGCCCCCATGGGCTGAGACTCAGAAAAATTTTGCATCGGCACTTACGGTCAGCACTGTACTGACCCCATACTTTTTTTACCTGAAAAAACGATGCCCCTAAAAAGATAGCCTGAGCCTCAAAGCAGGCAGATGACAGCTTTGAGACGCAATATTTATGTCACTCAAATTTCGATGGGAACAGACAATAAGCCACTAAGGCTTCCGTATTTATACTAATCAACCTGCTTCCATAGAACCTGATCTAGATCACAGGCCGATATGATTTAGCCCATACACTAGCTGCCTTAGCCGTCACATACGCCAAATTACTGAGCTTTTATAATGAGCGCTGAGCCAATTGGCTGTTGTAAATTTTGCTTGCCTATGTGAGCAAAAGTGCTGAAAAAGTGAGGTTGAGCGGCTAAGGCGATCTTCTTTCTCTGGAAGAAAATTGATCAATTTTCCTGTTTTATGCTTAATTTTATTTGACTTAATCGCTAAAAAGTAAGCTAAAAATCTTTTGGTTTGCAGTCAGACCTGTGCTTTAAAAAGGTTTGATTGACGCATCTTTTTGGCGATTAAATTTGAAAAAATCACTTCACAAAAAATATGAGTTTTTATGGTTCTCTTTTGCCAGAATTTTTCGTACCGTGAATTCACGCGCTGGTTATTGATGGACTTCGGTTGACTAAAGCAGATGAATCTGTGTCTTTTAATCACAAGGAATCATATATGTTTGATCCAACACAGCTCAATATTGATGCTTTGGTTTTGCATTTAAAGCTTAATTACCAGCGCAACTATGGCAACCAAAATCAAGCCGCGATCGCTTTGATTAGTCGTATTGCTCGACAAGTTTTGAGTATTTTGTCTGAAAGTAACGCCCCGTACCACACCGTTGAGCATACGCTGTTGGTTACCTGGGTAGGACAAGCCATTTTACAGGGTAAACAGCTACGCGATCGCAATGTGACAGCGCAAGATTGGCTAAACTTTACGGTGGCGCTGCTTTGCCATGATATTGGCTATGTGCAAGGGGTGTGTCCCGGCGATCGCAGTGCCGCCCGTCGCTATGTTATCAATGCTGCTGGCACCACGGTTCCCCTCCAACCGGGCTGTACTGATGCCAGCCTGACGCCGTACCACGTCGATCGCAGTCAGCTTTTTGTCTCTGCCCATCTGGGTAACGCTGGGTTAATTGAGCCAGCCGCCGTTAACGCCATGATCGAACTCACGCGCTTTCCTGTCCCTGCAGGCGATCGCTACACCGAAACTTTGAGCTATGGTGGTCTTTGCCGCGCCGCTGATTTACTCGGCCAGCTCAGCGATCGGCGCTATCTACAAAAGCTACCAGCACTCTTTCAAGAGTTTGCTGAAATCGGTATGGATCGGCAACTGGGCTATCAACATGCTGACGAACTTCGAGCCAGCTATCCGCGATTTTTTTGGGATATCGTTTACCCCTATATTTGTGATAGCGAACCCTACCTGGCAATGACCAAAGCGGGACGGCAGGTGATCGCCAGCCTCTACGCCAATTTGTATATCGTTCAGCGCGAACAACAACAGCAGGAAATCCGCGTGAGCAGAGCCTTGGCTCTCTCTGGCGCGACCACCTGGTCTTGAGGGGGGGTGGCTAAAGGCAGAAGGGGAAGGGCTGAGGGTAGAAGGAAAGCTTTTCTCTCGGCGGCTTGTAGCCGTTGCAGGGCGGCAATGCTAGTGGCTACCGCTATAGCCGCTGGCGGGCGTCAGGTTGGCGATTCTGCCTGTAAGCGTGTCTGCAAGTCAATCAGCTTTTGCCTGATTAACTGATGGGGATAGGCGGTTTCGGGGTGAGGGGGTTGACCGGGTTGCTGAAAACGCGGTATTTCGTCGTAAAGCGTGCCCCACTGAACGTTAACCTGGCGGGCAAATTCGTTGAAAACGTAGGGATTGTCGAGAATAGAGGCCAGAATTTTTTCCAGAGCCACTAGCGGCGTATCTAAGTGCTGGCTGATGTGAACGTCTGTTTTAATCCAGGTTTGTAGCACCCGGTGGAGCGCTCCTGGCTGATCGCACAGGTGCTGGTCAATAAACAGGTTGAGCCTAGCGATCGCCCGTAGCGGTCTGGGAACCAAACATTCCCCTTTAAGAAAGTCTCCCCCTTCTCTACCGATGGCTTCGGCGAGCGAAAAGGGGCGATTGGCCAAAATTTCTTGTTGCAAAGCCAAGTCTGGCGGCGGCCCAGCGGCAGGAGTTACGGCCATTTGGCGATCGCCTGCTTCGGCCACTTCTGCAGCCGATGGCTGGCTAAAGCGACTTCTCAGCTTAGCGAAACACTGCAAAAACTGCTGGTAGGCAACTGTCGGCAAATAGAACACGCTAAAACTCTAGCAACATCTGTATGGGCGCGAACACAACGGTAGCGACGCTATTGTTTGAACCTGCTCTCAGCATAGTGGCCTTTAGCTACACCACTGCGTTTGCCCCGCCATCATCGGGTACATAGACTACACTGCTTCTGGTAGATCCCTAACGATACGCTAAAACCTCAGCGCTTAAGTCTACTTGTGTGGGGTTAAACCCGGCTTGAATCAGGTGATCAAGAAAACTGCGATCGCGGTAGCGGCCATCAAGCGCGATCGCTTGTTGATAGGCTTGCTGAGCGGCGTCGGGGGCTTGGTTGCTCCAGTGAGCGATCGCCAGAGCTACCCAAGGATGAGGATTATAGGGTTCTAACTCAGTTGCTTTGCGGGCATTTTCAATGGCGGCGTCAGCGTTTTGTAGGCGTTGATAGGCAAGGCTGAGATTGTAATATGCAATTTCGTTGTCGGGTTTGAGTTCGGCGGCGCGGCTGTGAGTGCTAACGGCAGCTTGTAAGTCGCCGCTAACCAGGTAGACAATACCCAGGGCATTGAGGGCGGGAACGTTTTCCGGTTCTTGTTGCAATGCCTGCTGGAGCGTTTGGGCGGCGGCGGTTTCTTGTCCGGCTAAGTGTTCTGTCCAGCCCAGCACCACATAGCCATTGGCGTTGTAAGGATCTAGGGCGACTGAGGTTTTCAGCGCCGCGATCGCCCGTTCAAAATTGTCGCGATCGCGGTACTCTAGCCCTCGCTGCCGATAAAAATCGGCAGTCGCTTCATCAACTAAAAAAGGGGGATAAGCCAGCGGCGCTTGAGTCAGCGTACTGGCAATCTGGGAGCGCAACAACAAAGCCATTTCTGACTGACAACTCCCACCCAGCCAAGCAAACCCTAGCACCCCCAGCACTATTCCAGGCTTTTTCACAACCTTCTAACCCGCATAAACGCTATTGAACTGGTTTTGGAAGCTGAA
>NZ_JBQLZL010000043.1:38542-123143 GCF_052168255.1 Almyronema sp.
TTTTCACAACCTTCTAACCCGCATAAACGCTATTGAACTGGTTTTGGAAGCTGAAACGCCAGCTTATAAAGTCCGCGGCGCAAATAATTTGGCTTTTTGCATCAGCCGCCGCAAAGTCTGCGTCAACATCATAATCACTGCTGATTCTTAAATTTTGGGCATCAATTAAGTTGCGCTGAAACTCAAACGGTTGCCAGCAAGCGATCGCCTTTAGCTAGACCAGTTACCTACACTTTTTGAGCCTGAATCACTTGCAAACTGCCGCCCGCATAGAGTTTTGGTTCAGGCGTTTGAAAGCCTACCTGCTGTAACTGGGCTGGCAGGTCAGACTGCAGCAACTCCCAGGCAGTTTCGGTTTCAAATAGCCAGAGAAAGAGTGCTAGCCCCGGCCACATAACAGGGTTGGTAGGGCGGTGAAAGTCGATCAGGGCAAACACACCGCCCGGTTTTAGCACCCGGTAGACTTCTTGAAAAATCTGTTGCCGCTGTTTTGGCTGCATCTCATGCATCGCCACACTGGTATGCACCCAGTCAAAGTAGCTCTCAGCAAACGGCATTTCTTCTGCCCACGCCTCTACGTAGTCGGCTTCAGGCACATTGTTTTTGGCTCGTTCTAGCGATCGCGGCGAAGCATCTAACCCCGTAACATGGTTAGATAGGCTTACTAAAAACTGGGTGGTTTGGCCGCTGCCACAGCACAAGTCTAGTACCCGGCTTTCTGGCTGTATGGCTAAGCCTTGCAGTGCCAGGTGACGAAACCGCTTTTCGCCACCAACGCTGAGGGCGGCTGCGCCAGAGATAGCATCATAAAGCCACTGATAGCGGTAACTGAGCGGTCTAAGAAAGGTTGCCATTTGTCTGTTTAGGATTGCTAAATTAAGTCGCGCCCCTGGATGCGGGCTAACGCTTCTGCCGTTAGAGCGCCAGCGCTGCCGCTAAAATATCCCGCCGCTTTTTTAGCTTCAATTTCTACCTTAGCGTCAGCCGGAACCAGTTCGTCAGGAATGGGCACCCGCTCAACAATTTCAATACCCGCATGGGTGATGGCGTTGTATTTCATATCGCTCATGGAGACAAAGCGATCAATGCGGCTGATGCCTAACCAATGCAGCACATCTGGCATCAGTTCTTGAAAACGAACGTCTTGCACCCCGGCTACGCATTCTGTTCGGGTGAAATAGGCATCAGCGCGATCGCCCCCGGCCTGCCGTTTACGGGCGTTGTATACCAAAAACTTGGTCACTTCCCCCAAGGCTCGGCCTTCTTTACGGAAGTAAACAATCACCCCTGCTCCACCCGCTTGAGCCGTTTGAATACACGCTTCAATGCCGTGAACCAAATAAGGCCGACAGGTGCAAATATCGGAGCCAAAAACATCGGAGCCGTTGCATTCGTCATGGACGCGAACAGCTAAGGGGCGATCGGGGTGGGTGATGGCATTGAGATCGCCCAGCATATAAACAGTAATGCCACCAATAGGTGGCAAAAAGACCTGAATATCAGGCCGCGTCACCAGTTCGGGAAACATTCCCCCTGTTTGCTCAAACAAGGCATAGCGCAAATCGGCTTCGGTAATGCCTAAGCGCTGGGCTACCCCCGGTAAATACCAAACTGGCTCAATCGCGGCTTTGGTGACGACTAAATCTCCCCCCGGCTTCATGATTTTGCCGTCTTCGGCAATGCGTCCTTTCTGCACTGCTTCTTGCAATTCGGGCATTTGAATGTGTGCTTGCGTGACGGCAATGGTGGGGCGAATGTCGTAGCCCTGCTGAATTAAGGGCTGATAAACCTCCCCGACTAAGGCTCCAAACGGATCAAGCGAGACGATTTTGTCAGCACCGACCCAACTAGGATGAGGGCCGATGGAGGTAACGGGTGAAGTATCGGTTAGGTCAGGACGGTGATCGGCCTGCAGCGAACCACTGGCAACGGCAAGCGCTCGATAGATAGCATAAGCGCCAGAATGAGTACCAATGACGTTGCGATGTTCAGGGTCGCTGAGGCTGGCGACAATGGGGCCGCGTTTGAGCGGGTCTGTAGCTCCCCACTCAATCGGTAATGCTTGAGAACCAAAGCGGCTGGGATGAGAGGTCAAAATAATGTGGCGCGATCGCCCGTTTCCCTTAGCGGTTTGCTCCGTCATAGATGCCTTCATTAAGTCATAACGACTGGAAAATAAGATCTTAGGCAATTCTGGTACGCTTTGTTGTCTTCTAGAAGGCGAATAGTGGGTTAAGGGGTTTCGGCAGCGGATTGGCGGTGTCGATTAATCAAGCGCTGCGACAACAAGCTGGCTCCAACGGCGGACTGCTTTTTCTGACCGTTTTGAACACAATTGCTGATTCAAAATCCGTATTATGATGGCCTGCAAAATGACTGTTTGCCATCATGACTCAGAACTCTACCCCTCCCGAAACTTTGCCTCCGCAACAAAAGCCAGGGGCGATCGCCCAATTTTTCAACTTTGAAGCCCTACAAACTAACTTCAGAACTGAAACCGTTGCTGGCATCACCACGTTCATCACAATGGCCTACATTCTGGTGGTGAATCCGGGGATTCTCTCTAGCGCTATCTTTTTGAGTGAAAGCGGCGATTTGTTTCCGCAACTGGTAGTGGCTACGGCTCTTTCCGGCGCGATCGCCACCCTGATTATGGGATTGCTAGCCAACTATCCAATCGCCTTGGCACCGGGTATGGGGCTGAATGCTTTTTTTGCTTTTTCAGTGGTGCTGGGTTTAGGCATTGACTGGCGAGTAGCGCTAGCGGCGGTTTTGGTAGAAGGCATTATCTTTATCATCCTTACCCTCAGCAATCTGCGCAGCGCCATCATCACCGCCATACCCGAATGCCTCAAGCGGGCGACTGCTGTAGGAATTGGCTTTTTTATTGCTTACATTGCCCTGGCAGGCGATCCGGCTACGGGCGGGGCAGGCATCATTGTGGCCAATGAAGCGACTAAAACAGCCCTGGGAAATTTGGCTCAGCCAGAAACTTTGATGGCGCTTGTTGGCTTGATAATTACCTCAGCTTTTGTGGCTCGCCGAATTAAGGGAGCCTTGCTTTGGGGAATTTTGGCAACAGCGCTACTGGGCTGGATTGTTGGCGTTACCCCTTGGCCGAGCGGCATTGTTGATATTCCGGTTTGGCCCGGTGATTTGATCGGGCAAGCCGTAGGAGGCTTGAGCCAAATTGGTACTAACTGGGGCAACTTTATCGCTATTTTGTTTGTTTTTCTGTTTGTTGATTTGTTTGACACCATTGGCACCCTTTCGGGTGTTGGTATTCAAGCAGGCTTTATTAACGAGCAGGGAGAATTGCCACGAGCCAATCAGGCGTTGCTAGCCGACGCGGTTGGCACCACGGCAGGGGCACTGCTCGGCACCTCAACTGTGACCAGCTACATTGAGTCGGCGGCGGGGGTTTCTGAAGGGGGGCGCTCTGGATTTACAGCAGTAGTGGTAGCGGGCTTGTTTGTGCTGTCGATTTTCTTTATTCCGCTGCTGACCGCCATTCCGGCCTATGCTACGGCGGCGGCTTTGGTAGTTGTAGGGGTGCTGATGGCAGGCAATGTCACTGGCATTAACTGGAGCGATCCGGCAGAGTCAATTCCTTGCTTTTTGACGATTTTGCTGATGCCGCTGACGTTTTCGATCGCAGAAGGTCTGGCTGTAGGTTTTATCGCCTATCCGCTGGTCAAAGCCTTTCAGGGGAAAACCCATGAGGTGGGGGTTGCGGTTTGGATTTTGGCGGCTGTGTTTGTGCTGCGGTTTGTGCTGATGGGGTTGGGGATTGCGTAGGGAAAGGGGGGATGGGGAGATAGGGGGATGGGGGGATGGGGAGATGGGGAGATAGGGGGGGAGATCGGCTTAGAATAGGGGCGTCTGTTTAGGAAGCTGCTATTATGATGCGCCGAAGTTTAGCGATCGCCTTCTTTGCTGCCTTTGCCCCTATGGGTATTTCTTCAGCTTTAGCTCAGGAGTCGGTTTCAGCGCCAGCGGGTATAGAAATTGTGGCAGAATTTTCGGCGGCGCATCCTCCCGGCAATATTGCGGTAACGCCGGATGGACGGCTGATTATGAGTCAGCACCAGTTTTATGGCACTGAGTATAAGGTGGTGGAAGTGTTGCCAGATGGCTCGGTGCGTCCGTTTCCTAACGCGGTGTGGTCATCGGCACCGGATGCTAATGGCATTGGCTTAAATGACGTTTTAGGGGTTCGCGCCGATGGTAACGGCATTGTTTGGATGTTGGACAATCCTGGCGAAAGTGGCAGTGGGCGCTTGGTGGGTTGGGATACGCGCACAGACAGCTTACACCGGGTAATTTATCTGGCGGCTCCGGTGATTCCTGAAAATACGTTTTTGAATGACTTTGCTGTTGATCTCTATCACGATGCCATTTATATCGCGGATACAGCGGCAGGCGATCGCGCGGCACTGATCGTCGTTGACCTGAATACAGGCTATGCCCGTCGGGTATTGCAAGGTCATGCTTCGATGCAAGCTGAAGACATCGACATCGTTGTGGATGGCAATCTGGTCACTATGGGGGGGGAGCCTGCTCGCATCGGCGTTGATTCGATTACCCTCGATCCTGGTAATGAGTGGGTCTACTATGGGCCCCTGTCTGGGCGATCGCTCTACCGCATTCGAACGACAGATTTGCTCAATACTGACCTCTCTCCCCAGCAGCTAGCGGCCCGAATTGAGCGCTTTGGCGATAAGCCTATCAGCGACGGCATTACGATTGATGCAGGTGGAAATGTGTACGTCACCGATATTACGGCCAATGCAATCGGCGTAGTGCGGCCTACTGGATCCTATGAAATCCTTTATCAAGACGATGAGCAGCTTAACTGGACAGATGGTTTCGGCTTTGGCCCCAACAATTACATCTATGTCACCGTGAACGAACTGCACCGCTCCCCCGCTCTCAACGGCGGCGAAAATGCCTCAACTCCGCCTTACTATCTGATGCGCTTTCCCTCGCTAGAAGCAGGTGTTGTTGGTCGGTAAACCAGTATTTGAGGCGGCAGCAGCGATTAATAGATCGCAAAATGGATGGGACAAATTATCTGAAGCTGTAGCCTTGCAGAGCTTTACCCAATAGCAATTGCTAAAATGAAAACAAATCCTCATTGAGTTAAAGCAAATTACAAAACCATTGTTTGGTGGCTCATCAAGCTTCAAAGACTCTAGTAAATTTGAACGTATTTACGCGATTTTGGCCTACGAAGCATCAAGCTTTGACCCAGTTCCAGTTTCAATAAAGATGCTATAGCAATAGCCATCAAAGTTCAGACACGTCAATTGCTGAAAACTGCTACCAGAAAAACCTTTCCTTCTGCTTTTAGTGATCGTTTCTTGAATGGCTGACATTAAACCAGCGCATCCGGTTGATGAGGCTAGCATTAAACAGTTGCTAAGCGAGGCGGCGCTGCCTCATACAGACCTAAAGCCCCATCACTTATCACATTTTATTGTGGCCAAGTCACATATTGAGCAGCATGTGATTGGCGTCGTTGGGGTGGAATGTTATGGTCAGGTTGGGCTACTGCGATCGCTAGCTATTTCCCAACCCCATCGTCGGCAAAATTTAGGTAAGCGGCTAGTTGAAAAAATTGAAGCTTACGCCCAGCAGCAAGGTGTTAAAACTCTGTATTTGCTGACCACCACCGCCGCCGATTATTTTCGTCAGCTCGGTTATCACAACTGCGATCGCCAGCAAGTGCCCCCAGCCATTGCAGAAACAACAGAGTTTCGTCATTTTTGCCCCGACTCAGCCGCTTGTTTGGTTAAAGCTTTAGACGATCGCTGATCTACCGTCAAGCGCTAGAACCTGCTAGGGTCTAGCGCAAACTGATTGGCTGGCTTTACTCCTGAATATCTTTAATGAGTCCTTTCAACTGTTTTTCTGTATAGCTTTCTGTTAGAAGCGGCGACAGCAACTCAAAACTAAAGCGAACGTTGTTAGATTGACAAATCTTAAAAAGTCTAAAAACTAAGAAAACATCAATATTTTTAGCCATAGCTTGCAAGGAAGCGGGCAATAAAACCTTAAAAACAGGTTCATCACTTGGATTTTTGTTGATTTGAACCACACATTTTCCTTTATAGAGAATGTAGATGGCTGCTCTAATTTCGCCGCGCGTGTGACTATCGCCAAAACTTTCTACAAGGTATTCAAATTCTTGGCTGCGGGTAAATCCCTCCGGAAATTGCTGCTGTAAATTGGTCAAAATTGTCCACAAAAACAGTGAACTACAAGAGCGCCAACCGCTTTTGCGTAGCAGGCGTTTGTATAAATCAGTCGAAGGTTCTACAACGGTTTCTGCTGAAAAATTGTTTTCTAAAGCAATTTCCGTTTCGTTTTGAACCTCCAAAGCTTTGGCATGCCAAACTTGCTTGACTTTGTAGACAGTAACGGTTTCTGGCGCACTTTCCAAAAACTTCATAAAGCCACTGAAGCCGAGAGTGCGTTCATCAAAGGAAGAGTCAATCTCTAGCATGGCATTTTTCAGCACTGACAAATTAGTGCCATCCGGAAATCTTGCCAGCACTCGTTCTAACAAATCTAGGGCGTCTTCGCGAAGTTGCGATTCGCTAGAAGCGTCGGGAAAAATGTGAGAACGGTTTTTTTCGTCGATGTAGATGAAGCGGTTACAGGATTTTTTGACGGCTTCGCTCAGCGCTGAGCGGGGGCCAACGCCTACTACAGATTTGCCTAGTTCTCTCAATCGTCTGAAAAGAGGTGAAAAATCAGAATCGCCTGTCGCCAGCACAAACCATTCTAAATCTGGAATCCGTGCTAAATATTCCATCACATCGACAACAATTTGAATGTCGGCGGAGTTCTTACCTTTAACGGAATGGTAAACATGGACAAACTCAAACCCTAGCAGACTGAGTTCTGCCTGCCGCACGCTGACGCTAGAGCGGCTAAAGTCGCCATAGGCTCTGCGGACGACGACACGCCCTAACTCGCTAGAGCGCTCCAAAAGCGCCTCGCCGCCATCTGCCTTTAGCCAGCCTGATAGATTTTCAACGTCTAGAAAAACGGCAACTTTTTCTGACATTTAGCACCAGAGAACGTGTCTGGGTTCAGTTGAATTTTAGCCTGACTTCGGCGATCGCCATAGAGGTAAAACAGCAGGCCGTCTAATCAGACTCAGCTTGAGGCATGAAACAGCCGCTCAGAATGCCGTAAACCCCCCAAATGGCCATCGGTCGCAAATAGTGACAGGCGCGGAAGGTGCCAACCGTGGTTATAGCTTCTGGGGTACGAAACTGCAGACCCTGTTCGTAGATTTGACGCACGATGGCTTCGGTAATTTCTAAGGCTCGGTCTGTCATTCCCATTTGAGCCAGGAAGGCGGCTAAGCCGAAGTTGATGCCCGTCCAAACTTCGAGCTGGTGAGTGCCGTCGGGATCTTCTGGCGAACCATCGGGCAGTACACCGTTGGCGGCTCCTATTTTGATGCCTAAACGAGCCGCACTAAAGTTACCGATTTGCGCCCCGGCAAATTTTTGGTTTTGAGGAGTCGCTTGTTTGGCTGCATATTGATTAAAACGAACGAAGCAAGCAGTGTAGATTGCCTCTAACGTGGGTGGAATAAACTCGGCTGAAACAATATCAGGCAGCCCTAGCAACCGCGCAAAGAACTGCCCGCAAAGCTGATCTGCCATGACCACTTCAGAACCACTTTCAGAATCGAGGCGATAGTGCTGGCCATTCCAAAGTTTTTGATGATAGACCGATCGCCCTTGGGTTAACCAACGTCGATATTGGGCTAGCAAAATCGGCAGATTGCCAGCGTCTCGGTGATGAGTGCTTAAATGTTCGCCAATGGCGATCGCCGCTTCAAGGGCAGCTAACCACAACCCGCCGCAATAGGCACTGACGCCTTTGAGCTGCCAGTCATCAAAGGTTTGATCGGGGGCACCGCCATTTTCAGGCAGGCCGTCACCATCGGTATCAAATTGCTTCAGGTATTTGAGCGTTTCAGCGATCGCGGGCCAACAGTCAACCAAAAAATCAGTATCAGATGCGCCAGACAGCTTAAAGGCGCGGTACACCTGCAAAACAAAATCGCTGGAAAGGTCTTTCCACTGGTTGCAGTCCTGATAGCTGGTGTAGTTCGTGGCGACAAAAGGATGCTCGTTGGGCGCACCTAAATCATGCGGAGTCGCGCCTTTTACTTTACGCTTTGCCAGAGGACTTTCAACGCCGAGGGTATAGTAATAGCCGACGATGCGCGGCGTTTCATCTGCCGTGGGAATGGCGCGGGCAAAGGCACGCACAATCGCTTTTTCCAATTCTGGCCACAGCATGAGAACCCCGAAGCCGCCATACAGGCGTACATCCAGGCTTTCATACCAGCGATAGTCGAAGCACTCTAGCACCGCAAATTGCCCCACCGGGTCGGCTGCCGTAGCGGCTGTCCAGAGGGTGCCACCACTGGCAAGGTCGTACAGTTCGTTCAAGAGAGCCATCTTGAACCAGTTAGGGAGATTTGCCTGCTCTAGAATAGGTTGCTGCCAGTCTATAATCTGTTGCTGCCAGGTCTTGTAGTGCTGGAGGGCGCTCTGGGCGATCGCCCAGGCATTTTGCCCCGATTGACCCCAAAAATCGGTATAGCGTCGGTAGGCAGAAATCCCAGCGGCAAACGCCGTCACAGGCAAATCCCAGACCAGCACAAAGGGGATTTGGCAAGTTTCTCCGGGCGGTAGGGTGAAGCGAACTGCGATCGCGCAACCAATTTGTTCTCCCTCAGCAGCGGCGGTTTCATCTTGGCAAGCTGCTAAAGCCCCTGATTGCTCAAAAGTTGACCACAAATCACTACCGTCTGCGGCTGGGTTCCAGCGGCTATGGACAAAAACTTCGCGCTCAGGGTGGGGCAACGTAGCGATCGCCCACTGCCCGTCACCTTCAGCGGGTAACGCTGCCTCAGCCTGGGTAGACCCAGCTCCGGCCATTAAGCAACCCACGCTATCTGCCCGCTGCACTGAGCGATTAAAATTTCCCGTACTTTGGCCAATCCGGGGAACATAGTCATAAAAAGGGCTGCCGTCATCTCGTTGCTGCACCTGCGGCGATGGGTTGGCATTAGTAAACCAACCCACCATATTCTGCCAACTCAGCAAAATACTCAGCGTCAGCGGCTGATCGGTGGGGTTGTGTGCTGTCCATTCAAATAGCGCCACTGGGTAACTGGCTTCTTGATAGTTGCCTGCCCAGATGGGCGAAAACTGTTCGCAGGTCAACTGAGCCTGCAAAACATTTTCATAAGTAAACCAGCTACGTGGATACAGGGCATGATAAGCGCCTGTTGGTTGCGTAGTGGGGGTGGGGCTATCTACCTGAGTCGCTTTAGGAGCAGCTTCTTGTGGATACCACTGCCAAGCTGACAGTTCTGACTGGGGTGCTTCGGTACAGAGGGCATAAGCTTGTCTAGCCCCGGCTGCTGTCTGCTCAAAAACGCTAAACTGACAGGCTGCAAACGTTTGAAAAACATGCTCACCGCCATCCAAATGCCAGAGGTTAAAGTCACCTCGCGGCGATCGCCCAATGCAACCAGCTCCTAGCCCTCCCAAAGGGACACCGTGCCAAGGCCCGTCGTCTAAATTGCTGGCATAGCGAACGACGTAGTGAGTGGGCCAGCCTTGACCTAAGGGACGGCTCCAGGCACAAGGCGGAATTTGAGGAAACACAGTAGAATTTGTCATCCCCTGATTTTACAAAGGGATGGTGGGTTTAAATCAGATGTTGGGCAGCGAGAAAGAAGGCTGCTAAGCGAAACAAACTAAGACCGATAAAGCTAATCAAAATCAGACTAATTGCCACGTTTAACAAGGTACGGACAGATTGCATAGCTTTCTCAGGGATAACAGGCTGCCTTTTTACTCTAAGCTAACAGCCACCCTGAGAGCGGTGGCTTACTTTTTAGCTTTAATCAATTCAGCTTGCCAGTATTGCTGTTCTGCCTTTTGACCCTCTGCTTTTGGCGATCGCTTTAGCTCCTCAGGTTGCGACACTTAGCCTGCTGAAAGCCGCTAGCAGAAAAGCTTTCCGTCCGGCCTTTTGCCTTTAACTATAATTCTCAGTCAATTGTCTGCACCCTTAATCTCTAATCTAGAGCATCCATACTCGGCTCTACGTGAGTGTCAACCGTAACGACTGATCGTTCTTCAAAACTTCATGGGCAGTATAGAGAGGTGGTTCAATCTAGTTTCTAAACCTCACCCAGCATGGAGAATGCCTCCCCTCCAGACATTATTATCGAAGCAGGGCACACTGAAGCCCCGTATTGGCGAGATCTGTTATATGACAGACTCTTCTGTCTTCTAAACAAACGCAATACTTTAGGGCTACGTGCTGGTAAAGGAATTATCAAGTCGCATCACAAAAATTCCTTATGAAATAGCCTGTCCTTCTACACCTGCTGTTTGGCAACACACGCTATGTATTGGCTCAAGCCAAATATCGTTTAACCAATCATTTATCTTTGGATTGGGTTAGGGCATGTTTATTCAAAGAATCACCAATTTATTCTCTTCAATCAGTCTTTATTTAGAAAAAAGCTCTGAAAGAAAAAAGATTCTCAAAAATTTAACTTGGTTACTGTCAGAACGGGGTCTAAAAGTTATAGCGGAACTGGGAGTTGGCACCTGGATGGCTAGATATCTAGGCCCCCAGAACTTTGGTGTTTATAACTATTCTCTAGCCATAATTAGTTTGTTCAGTGCTTTTACCAATTTAGGTTTGAGTGGAATTGTTGTTAGAGACTTAGTTCGCAACCAGCAAAGAGAGTTAGAGATTTTAGGCAGCACTTTATTTTTGAAAATAGTGGCTGGCTTGATTGGAACTTTAGCAATCCTGATTTTTGCTAGTGTAGCTAATTTTCAAACTGTCGTAGTCAAGCTTGCCTTGAGCATACTTTCTCTAAGCCTTACTTTCCAAGCATTTGACACCATTGATCTTTATTTTCAATCTAAAATTCGCTCTAAATATACAGTCATTATTAAAGTAATCATTATTGCCGTTAGTAGCATTGTTAAAATAGCTTTAATCGCTTTGAATGCCTCGGTATTAGCCTTTGCAGCAATTGCATCAGGAGAGTTTGCTTTCACAGCCTTAGGATTAGCTCTTATTTATCAAGCCAATGAAAAACAGTTATTTCAGTGGAAATTCAATCTTAAAACGGCGAAATCGCTTTTGAGCCAATCATGGCCGCTCATTATTTCTCAAATGGGTGTAGTGATTTACTTCAAAGTAGATCAAATTATGATTCAAAACTTTTTAAACTTAGAAAGTGTAGGTATTTACTCAGCAGCAGTTCGCTTATCAGAGTCGTGTTATTTCCTTCCCGGACTAGTTATGGCTTCGCTTTTTCCCTCTATTTTACAAAGCAAACATATCAGTGAATCAGCCTATATCCAAAACTTTCAAAAAAGCTACAACTTGATGGCCGCTATTGCATATGCAATTATCATACTAGGTATCTTTTCTTCAAACATTCTTGTTTCACTCCTTTATGGGGAAGATTATCAAGAAGCTGGGCTAATACTCTCAATTCACTTAACATCTAGTTTGTTTATCTTTTTAGGTGCCGTTTTAAGTAAGTGGCTTATCAGTGAAGAGTTAATATTCTTTTCTTTGACAAGGCATGGAGCTGGAGCTTGCATGAATTTGCTGTTAAATTTATTTTTCATTCCTGCCTACGGAATTTTAGGTGCAGCCATAGCCACTGTTCTGTCTTATGGTGTAGCAACCTATGGCGCTTGTTTTCTAGATTCTAGAACGCGAATTGCTGGAACGATGATGACTCAAGCAATTTTTATGCCACTTTATTGGCTAAAGAAAAATCAATAAAGGCAGAAACTCTAGAAGATTAGTTAGGCAATTATGCTAAAAAAAGTTATTAAAAATAGTGTTCCCGACGAACTTTTATACTTTGCCAAAAGCGCCACCAAAAAGATCAATATTTTTTGGTTAAAAATTTTTACGCAAAACAGAGCTTTAAGTTCACTTTTTTTTCTTTCAGAGAAAGCTTTTATCAGAGAGAAAAACGCTGTTTTAAAAGGGCGTCTAAACTATCTGCTGGGTGATCAGAATCATTTGCTTAACCGTAGCTTGCTCAGAAGAAATGTTCATCGGCTAGAAAAAGGCTTACTTATGAAGCCTCGCAAGTCCATTTTTGCGACTGCGTATATTTGTGAAACAGTAACAGCATTCAAAAACAATCTTGAATGCTCATCTCAAATAGAAGAGCGAAAAAGCGAACTAAAATGGGCTTATGATGTTTTGACAGATTATTTTTCTGTTGTTGAATCACAACCACAGATTGATAAAAGCAAAGAAATATTTAGAAGCTTAAAACCAAAAGCAGAAAATATTTTGAAAAGCAGCCTAGAAACTAAAGAACGAGCGGTTCCATATTTAAGAAACTTAAACACACCCGCATCAGTTAGCTATGAAGACTTTTTAAGCCTCACCATAAGACGTCGATCTGTGCGCTGGTACTTACCTCGTTCAGTTCCTAGAGATTTAATAGACAAAGCCCTCATCGCAGCTAGTTTCTCTCCCAGTGCCTGTAATCGGCAACCCTTTAAGTTTCGAATTTTTGATCAAGCTGAGTATGTTTCTCAAGTAGCTTCGTTACCCGTTGGCACGAATGGATTCAGCCAAAATTTTCCAGCAATTGTTGTCATTGTTGGTCAACTTCGGCATTTTCTGAGCAGTCGCGATCGCCATGTCATTTATATTGACGCCTCTTTAGCGGCAATGAGTTTTATGCTAGCCCTAGAAACGTTAGGGCTAAGCTCATGTCCCATTAACTGGCCAGATGTAGAGTCTCGCGAAAAAAAAATGGAAAAACTATTAAACTTAGAAGAGGATGAACGGGTAATCATGCTAATTGCAGTTGGCTATCCTGATCCTAATGGTATGGTTGCTTTTTCGCAGAAGAAAAGTTTGCAAGATCTTAGGACTTATAACTAAATGTTTATTGAAGTTAGAGGAGTTAATTTTTTCAATAAAGGGGCTGAGCTAATGCTTCGAGCAATAGTTCAGCAGTATAGTGCTTATGATTCTAATGCCAAGTTTGCGATTGGTTTTCGAATAGGAACGTATAGGCAGCGAACAACACTTGGTTTGTACCATCTTGCCCGCACCAACTCACTCAACTTCAAATTGGCTGATCTTATTATTAATATTTTATTAAAACTATTACCTAAACAAATACGCAGAGCCTTACACATCGTTTTGGCAGATGAAATAGACGTTATCTTAGATGCTTCGGGTTTGGCCTATAGCGATCAAATTTATCGAGCTGATGACTATGCTCAACTTACTTCTCGGCTTTCCAATGAATGGAGAAAAAAAGGAAAGACTTTTATATTAATGCCTCAAGCTTTTGGCCCTCTTCAAAACAAAAAACTAAGAGTGGCTTTGTCCAATATTGTTAAAAATGCTGACTTAGTCTATCCAAGAGATCGTATTTCCTATACTTGCTTGCAAGATTTAGTCAATGACAGCACTAAGATTAAAGTTTCTCCAGACTTTACAAATCTGATCTCCGGAGAAATTCTGCCTGAGTTCGAGTTAAGTTCTAACCAAGTTTGTATTATTCCAAACTATCGGATGCTTGATAGAACAGATGCTGCTGTCAAAGCAATTTATCCACTTTTTTTAACTAAGTGTATAAATCATTTGATCGACGCTGGCTTAAAACCGTTTATTTTAATCCATGAGTCTAAAAAAGATATTGAGCTATATCTTCAAATAAAAAATGATTTGAAAGCATCTATACCTGTTATACAAGAAAGTAATGCTCTTTATATCAAAGGAATGATAGGTAGCTGCTATGCCGTTATTAGCTCTCGCTTTCACGGGTTAGTTAATTCTTTATCTCAAAAAGTTCCTAGTATAGCAACAGGCTGGAACCATAAGTACTTAGCTTTGTTAGAAGACTACGATTGCCAGGAGTGTTTGATCGAAGTAACAGATTCATCAGCTTTAATCTTAGAAAAATTAAACCTGGTTATAAACGCAGAAAGTCGTTCTCTGATCATACAAAAGCTGAACAAAGCTTGTCATGTTCAATTGCAACAAACAAATCAAATGTGGCAAGAGATCCATCAAACAATTCGTTCAAAAAGCAAAAATGATTTTTAGATTTGAAACGAAAAGACAAATCTATGAAAACAAAGCCTTTAGTAAGCGTAGTGATTCCTACCTGTAATCGACCTCAACTGGTGATTAGAGCAGTAAAGTCTGCCCTGTCACAAACGCTTAAAGAGATCGAAGTAATGACTATCATAGATGGTGAAGACGAAGCAACTACTCTAAGCCTAAAAAAATTAAGTGAAGAGTTATCAGACGAACGTCTTACCGTCTTACATCTTTCTAGCAATGCTGGCGCGCCTACCGCTAGAAATTACGGGGTTAAGCACGCGCAGGCTGACTGGGTTGCTTTTCTTGACGATGATGACGAATGGCTGCCTGAAAAATTAGAAAAACAGCTCAAACTTGCCAGAAGTCTAGAAAACCCTTGTTCAATTATTACGTGTCGATATATTACTCGAACTCCCACATCGTCTTATTTAACCCCTAGAAGATTGCCCTATGCAGGTGAGCACATTAGCGAATATTTGTTTGCCAGAAATAGCTTGCTTCGAGGAGAAGGTAGCATAGCGACATCTATGCTTTTTGTACCTCGAAACCTGATGTTAAAGTATCCTTTTAAAACTGATTTAAGACGACATCAAGAAGCAGATTGGCTACTCAAAGTTTTAGCCAAAAGCTATGCCAAGCTTAATTTTTTAGATGAACCTCTCGGAATTTTAAATGTTTCCTATCGGCTTGAAAGAGTAAGTACGACTGGAGATTGGCGCTATTCTTTAGAGTGGATTAAAAAAAACTACTCCTTGATTACACCAAGGGCTTATTCCGGTTTTGTAACATCTGCCGTTGCTGCTTTAGCTGCTAAAGAGGGCGACTGGCGGGCAATCCAGGTAATTGGAAGAGAAGCTTTTTCGCTAGGGCAACCAACCTTTGTTCAGCTTGTTATATTTTTCATGCTTTGGGCATTTCCAGCGAAAGTTAGGTATCGCTTGCGCGATTTGTTATTAGGTAAATGGTTTAGGGCAAAGCAAGTTTAGCTAAATAAACAGTATTAACCGACCAGCTCTTTGTTAACTTTAGTGTAAATACCTATGGGAATTGGTAAAGCGATACAAGGCCAAAAAACGTTTCCTCGTGACAAGTTTATTTTGGAGCATTGCTCAAAAAAATCAGTATTACATGTTGGCTGCACAGATTATCCCTTTTTTATTGAAAACTCAAAAAGCGAATATTTTCTACACAAAAAAGTGGTCGATGTTAGCGAAAAAACTGTCGGCATCGACATTTCACAAGCTGAAATTGACACAATGAAAACACTGGGCTACGAGGTTTATCAAGTTGATGCTCAGAAAATGTCTGAATTTTTTCAAAATAATTTGTTTGACGTTGTTTTGTTAGCAGATGTCATCGAGCATATTCCTAATCCAGGTTTAGTTTTTCAAGAATCTGTTAAACTCCTGAAAAAAGATGGAAAAATCATCGTAACCGTTCCAAACGCTTTTGGCATAATTCGATTTCTGAAAACTTTTTTTAGATATGAACAAGTACATCCAGACCATATTTCTTATTACAGTTCAGGAACTTTAGAAACTTTAGCTAAAAGGTTTGATCTGAAGATTGTCGAAATGTCTTGGTATCAATTTGAAGTTCGCGACAAAAGATGGATTGTTTATTTAAGCGCTTTTTTGGAAAGAATTGCGACTGTTTGTTTTCCTTGGCAAGCAGAGGGATGTTTGGCAGTCATGAAACAAGATAGTCAAGGATAGGAATAAGGTTACAAGCTCAGGTGAATGCAACAAGTTCATTGAAAATTAAGTTCGTTTTTGAGTGAGAAATTTATTGTTTAAATATTTTTTGCTTTATGAAAATATTAGCCATTCACAATCGCTATCAGATCCGTGGTGGCGAAGATGAATCTTTTGATTTGGAAACTTCATTGTTGGAAAAAAATGGTCATCAAGTAATTAGATATATCAAAGACAATAAAATCATTGATGAATTGCCTTTATGGCAAGTTGGTTTGAGAACAATTTGGAGCAGATCTGACTATAGAAGCATTCGAGGCTTGATTCAAAAAGAGAGAGTTGATCTTGCTCATATTCAAAATCATTTTCCTTTAGTTTCTCCATCAGCCTATTATGCGGCTAAGCACGAAGGAATTCCAGTTGTTCAATCACTTAGAAACTATCGTTTATACTGTTTAAATTCTTATTTATTTAGGGAACAAAAGGTTTGCGAAGATTGCTTAGGAAAAAGCATTCCTTTGCCTGGAGTGGTTCACAAATGCTACCGGAATAGTCGTTTGGGTTCTACAGTAGTTACGGCCTCAATTTCGACACACCGTTTGCTGAAAACCTATCAAACTCAAGTTGACGCTTTTATCGTTCTGACCGAATTTGCAAAGCAAAAGTATATCCATAATGGTATTCCTGCTGAAAAAGTTTTTATAAAGCCGAATTTTGTTGATCCTGATCCGAAAGCTGGAAGAGGGGATGGCGGTTTCGTTTTATTTGTTGGTAGGCTATCTGCTGAAAAGGGCATTTCTGTTTTGTTACGTGCCTGGGAGGTTTTAGGCAAGCGTACTCAACTTAAGATTGTGGGCGAAGGGCCTTTACAGTCTGATGTTGAAGCGGCGGCTGTCAATACTGCCGGAATTCAGTATTTGGGACGGCAATCTTTAGCTGATGTCTACGATTTGATCGGACAAGCAACAGCTTTGATCTTCCCATCTCTCTGGTATGAAGGTATGCCGCGAGTAATTATCGAAGCGTTTGCTAAAGGAACTCCTGTCATTGCTTCTTATTTAGGCGCAATGGTGACGATGATTGAACATCAGAAAACGGGGTTACATTTTCAAGTAGGTAATTCAGATGCTTTGATAGAGCAGGTTTTCTGGATGCTGGATCATCCTCAAGCTTGGTCAGAAATGCGGCAAGCTGCTCGGAGCAACTATGAACTTAATTACACAGCTGAGCAAAATTACCAAATGCTGATGCAAATTTATCAGCGGGTTTTGGGTTCGGTTAGTCGCGTTCCTTAAAGACTTTAAACTTTACCTAGAAGTACGAAGCAGCTTAAAAAGTGCTTATCCGTAGCGTATTTCCTGCTGAGGATGGGTTTCATCCGGCTGAACCAGACGATACAAGCCCAAAAACTGTAGCAGTAATAACCCTAAATAGAGCGGATTGAGCAACAAATAACGCTGCCACAGCCGACTGGGTTCTTGAATCAGACGGAACAGCCACTCTAAGCCTCGCTTTTGCATCCAGCTAGGAGCTTGAGGCAAAAGCCCAGCGTGAAAGTCAAAAGCCGCACCAATTGCCAGAATTGGCATAGACAGGCGATCGCGATATTCATAAGCCCAAACTTCTTGACGCGGACAGCCCAGCCCCACAAAGACGATTTTGGCTCCACTGGTTTGTATGGTAGCGGCAATGTCTGCCATCTCTGCCGCCGAAATACGGCGAAAGCGCGAAGGTTGGCTTCCCGCTATTGCTAGGCCGGGAAAGCGAGTTCGCAAATTTTGCATGAGAGCATCCAGCACATCCGAACGACTACCGTAGAAGTAAACCGGGATACTAGCCTGGGCAGCGCGATCGCATACCTGCAGCATTAAATTAGGCCCATAGACGCGATCGCTGAGTTGCGTTCGGTAAAGCCAGTTCAACGCCCAGCGGACAGGCTGCCCATCGGGAACAACTAGATCCAGATGGTTCAAGCGATAGCTCTGCTCTGGATCTAAAACTCCTGTCATCACGCCATGCACTGCCAGTGCCGAGACGGTTAGCGGCCGATCTTGTCGAGCTGCTTCTATGATCTGAGCTACCGCCGCCTCGTAGTCAATTGCGTTGACTTGAATGCCTAGGACGCTATGTTTACCCTGATCAATCATGCTTGTAATAATTTGAACCGGAGTGAAGGCTTAGCTTGCCATCTGCGGAACACTGAATTTACACATCTCTAACTTAAGCTAAGTTTTTGCAAAGCTACCCCCGTTAACGCTTGTGGACTGTAATCATCTTGCCTCCTTTCAGATGACCAAACAGCAACGTCCTCTCCTCCCAGAGCCTATTTTAGATATTCGCACGCCTCGACAGATCAGGTTGAGCCATATCTTGTCTTGGCGCTGGCAGCGGGTGTTAGTGCTGTTGCTGGGAGATATCTTGGCCTTTGCCGTAGCTTGGCAAGTAGCCCGCTACCTTAATCAATTCTATTCGCCCATTCCTTCTGAGCTAGTTTGGTGGGTTTGGCTAGGATTGCCCAGTCTTTTCTGGATTTTTGTGGCGGCCACATTACTCTTATTTGCCCAGAGTGGCCTATATGGTAGTTCTACGCAAGTTAGTAATTATCTCCGCGCTGGCAAATTGGTTAGCATTGTTTATCTCATGTCGCTAGCGCTGGGATACTTTTACGATCCAAAGCTCGATCCGCCGCGATCGCTCTTTTTAGCTGCTTGGGCCAGTAGTGTAGTCTTGATTATTCTTTTGCGGCTCATCCTCACAGCAGTTTTGCGGCGAGTGGAGCTAACCCATACCCAATCTGCAGTTTTCATTATTGCTCCGGCGCATCGGCTGAAAAAATTATCTGATGCCCTCAAGCGGCGATCGCACTATCAAGTCGTCGGGGCAGCGCTGTCTTCCATGGCTCACACGCACGCGACGCACCAAGCCATCCTGGCGTCTAAAGCCCAAGAAGTCTTGATTGAAGATTTACCCAACGTTGAGCTTGCTTCTAGCTTGTACTGGCAACTGAAGCGAGCCGGAATTGCCCTTAAACTCATTCCCTCTAGCCGCGAAATGCTCTATCGGCGCGGGGTGCCTGAGGTATTTGCTGGGTTGCCAACGCTACGGTTAGAAGCACCTCTAATCGATGGGTTAGACTATCACATCAAGCGCACTATAGATTTTTTGGGTGCTAGCTTGGGTTTATTGTTGCTGTCTCCTGTGTTTTTGGCAGTCGCGATCGCCATCAAACTTAGCTCACCTGGCCCAGTTTTCTTTTGTCAAGAGCGCATGGGGTTACACGGCAAAGTCTTTCAGGTTTGGAAGTTTCGCACCATGACTGCCAATGCCGCTGCTTTGCAAAGAGCACTAGAAAGTCAAAACGAAAATAAAGATGGCATTTTGTTTAAAATCAAGAACGATCCACGCGTCACCTCAGTAGGCCGATTTTTGCGACGCACCAGTCTAGATGAGTTGCCCCAACTCTTCAACGTTCTACTGGGGCAAATGAGTTTAGTTGGGCCACGTCCGTTACCGTTGAGAGATATTGCTCAGTTCAACCCCTGGCATCATATTCGGCATCAGGTGTTGCCCGGTATTACTGGGCTATGGCAAGTCTCTGGGCGATCAGATATTGAGTGTTTTGACGATGCCGCTCGCTTAGACTTGCACTACATCGACAACTGGTCACTCAACCTTGATCTCGAAATTTTGATTGAAACTGTTCGGATCGTAATTTTTGGCAAGGGAGCCTACTAACGTCCATGATGGCCTACTGGCATAAGGTACGACCTGCACTCAGTCATTTTTTGCTCAGAGATTTTTCTGAGCCTATTCAGGCAGAAACCTCGCCTCGCTGGCGCGGCCAAGCACTGGGCTGGTTTTGCTTAGCCGCTTTAATCTTTTTTACCTGGTTGCCAGCTAGCTACTTTCGTATGGTGGGCTGGCCCTGGATTTTGATTTGGCAGTTGGGCTTTTTGGCGATGGGCATCTGGGTAATTTGGATGCTGCGACAGTTTGCTATTCCCTTTCGACCGCTGGGCTATGGCCTAGACTGGCTAGTGGGTCTAACCGCTTTGGGGCTTGTCCTGTCAGCGAGTCTGAGCGACTTCCCCACAGTAGCCGCTTGGAACATCGCGCTGGTTTTGGGCTATGGCCTTTTGTTGTATGGCTGGGTAAATTACATTGCCGAATCTACCCCCAAGCGATATCTGCTGTGGGGCGGACTGGCCTTGACCAGCATCATCACCAGCTTAATCAGCCTATTTCGCTGGCAGCCGAGCGCTAGCATGTGGCAAACAGGGGACTTTAGTGCAGCTATTCGCAACGCAGCACCGTTCGGCCATCACAATTTTGTCGGCGGTTATTTTGTTTTAGTCTTGCCACTGGTGACCACCTTCGCCTTGGCTCAAAGGGGCTGGCGTCGCTGGGTAGGGCTGTTGGCCGCTTTAATTGTTCTTTGTGCGCTCTATGTAAGTGGCTCACGGGGAGCCTATTTAGGGTTTTTAGTCTGGGCGATCGCGGCCATGGGGGTAACTCTTTGGCGCAGTCGTGGCCCCCAGCGCCAAAGATGGATTGTGGCTAGTTTGGTAGGGCTGATAGTGATCGTAGCTGGCATCGGCAGCAATCCTCGCATTCGCGATCTGATCGGTGGGATTCACATCAACGCCAGCAATTCGTCTAACCAGGTCATTACGGTAGCTGACGGCCCGACTCAAGATCGCTACTTTATGCTGCAAACAGCCCGCAATATCTGGCGCGATCGCCCCTTATTGGGCGTTGGCCCCGGTAATATGGCTCGTGTTTCTAATCTATACCGCCCGATCGAAACTGGAACTGGTCTGGATCATGTGCAGCAATTGCACAATACTCCAGTACAGCTTGCTGGCGAACTGGGCTTAGTGGGTCTTAGCCTCTACGTCGGCTGGCTGGTCGCGTTGGGGGGGCTATGGCTCAGATTAGTTAGTAAAAATTTAGAACCACGCGATCGCCTGCTGCTCTATGGCGTTGGCGGTAGTTTTCTCGCCTATGGCATTTCCAGCCTGACCGACTATCAGCTAGAAAATATCGGTATTGCCGCAACCCTTGTCATCAACGTCGTTTTGCTAGCGAGCTTAGCCAGTTCCTACCTACAGCCGCTCAAGCAAATATCCCGTCGCCTCCGCCGAATTGTGAGTCTGGGCAGTCTAGCTGGGTTGGCTGTAGCTTTTCGCTTATGGGCCCCGATGGATGTAGCGCTTGCCCTTAGCAATTTAGGCGTCCAAGAAGCCAGTGCTGCTGACTTTGTAGAAGCTAATTATCGCTGGACAATGGCAGCCAATCTCGTTCCTTGGGATCCTACCTATGGAGCCTTAGCAGGCCAGCAGCTCTTACCGTTGCAAGATCTCGTAGAAGATCCTACTGACCAAGAGACGCTTCAAGCCGCTACCCTAGACCATTTTCAAGCCGCTTTTGAAGCTGCCCCCTACGATGTCTGGTTCAATCAAAATCTTGCTGTTCTGCACTTTCAACAAGGTGATTTAGATGCTGCCGAATACTACCTGTCCCGCACAGCGCAACTGCTACCGCGCAACAAAAACTACACCTACTATCTGCTAGGGCAAGTCTATCTGGCTCAAGGCAAACTTGATCAAGCAGTCTCCGCTTTTGCTCTAGAAGGATTGACTAATCCTCAGTCGCTCACCTTCGCCAACTGGGAGGCCGCGCCGCTTGCTAGCATCCGACCAGCCGTCTTAGAAAAATTTTCAGCCTGGAGTTTAGCGCTTTTAGGGCAAGTCTCTCCTGAAGCATCAGGCTATCAGCCTTTCTATGAAAACGCCGCTTTGGTTCACTGGTGGTTTGGCCTTCCTTTTGCGCCGCCCAGTCCTCAACCCCATCTGCGCCCTTTGCTACAAGCCCTGCTTGAGATCGACCAGCAACCGCAACAGTCGTTGCAAATTCTCAACCAGGCAATTGCAGACAATCCTGAAGCTTCAGAGCTAGCCCTTCTGAGAGCTTGGCTGCAGCCAGATACTTATTTTGATGCCTATCTCGATCAGGTACAAACGCCTGAAGTCGAGAGAGCGGCTGCAAAAAGGCATGTCTATCAATATCGAGATATTCGCCAATGGCTTGCTTCTTTACCCAGTGAAGCCACAAAACACAGCCGCTTTCAGCTAGCAATGGCCTATCGTAATCAGTCAGCCCAAAAAATTAAAACGATGTTGGGGTCTGAGAGCATTATTGACCATGCATTGGTCGATTTGCTGAGCTTGTTTAGTCTCTATCCCCGCGAGTTTCCGGCGCTAGATCGCTTTTTGGAATCTCGGCGATCTGCAGAACTCAGCTTACCGCACCCGACTCAAAACCACTTCCAAATTACCAGACCCCTCTCTAGGCAATAGCTGAATGAGTGACCTTGCTTGATAAAATGCAGACCCGCGACCCCAAAAACCAATCCTTTTATCAGCAAGCAGATGGGCCGTTACTTGGCTTGTTGACAATGCTGTTATACACGGTCTTCACGCTGTTGCCTGGTAGCAATAGCATGATGGTTGTGTGGCCTTGGGTGTTTATTTGGCAAGTTGCCCTAACTTTGCCTGTTCTCTGGTTGTTTTGGCAGATCTGGCATAAGCCGCTATCTGCATTGGCTTTAGGTAACCAGCTTGATGGAATAGCTGCCTTGGCGGCTACTGGCATTTTAGTTTCGACTTTCTTTGCCGAGTTTCCCAATCAGGCTCGCTGGTATGGATGGGCAGCGCTGTGTGGTTTAGCAGCGCTTTATGCAGTCAATGGCTGGATCAATAATCCCCAACGATGGCGAAAACTGCTGGTGTTGCAGGGGGGGCTGAGCTTAGGATTTATTGTGTTGAGCTTAGGGCTATGGCTCAGCCAAACTTATTTACCCGAATTAGAACGGTTGCAGGTTTTAGCCCAGTATGGTGTGGCGGCTAACTTCGACTTTAATATTGTCAGCTTGCGTAATTGGCACCCCATTGGCCATCAAAACTATGTTGCTGGTTACCTCGTTTTAGAGTTACCGCTTTTGGTCGGGCTAGGGATTGTGCAAAAGGGACACTGGCGTTGGCTTTGGTGGACGGGCGTGGGACTGGGTTTAGTTGCTCTGTATACGACTAGCTCTAGAGGCGGCTTTTTGAGCTTGGCAGTCACAGGCGGGGTAACGCTGGCGCTTTTATTGCTCAAAAGCAAACTGCCCCGGCTATGGCTAGGACTGATAGGGTGCGGTTTTTTGAGCCTACTGATCTTGCTCATTGGCACGAACAATCGGTTGCGATCGCTGTTTGAAAGTGTTTTAACTGGCAGTGAGGGGGGTGAACTGGCCTATCGAGCCATTACCAATACCATTGGCTGGCACATGGGGCTGAGTCATTTTGGGTCAGGAATTGGCTTAGGCGGTGTACCGATTACTTATCAAAAGTATCGTCCGGTCTGGGCAGGACGGGAAGCGGAACTGGCTTTTCAACTCCATAGCACACCTGCCCAGTTGTGGGCAGAGATGGGAATTTGGGGATTTTTAATTCCGCTAGCAGGGGGCGTTGTGCTAATGGGGGGAATCATTCGCTGGCAGCGTTTGGTGAACCAGACCAGCGACGCTGCCATTTTGACGGGAGCTTTGCTAGGAGGCTTACTAGGCTATGCCACGCTGAGCCTAACAGATTATCAGTTAGACAACCTTTGCATTAGCGGCGTACTCATCATTTTTTTAGCTGCGCTGGCTTACCAGCTCAGGCAAATCCCAACTGTGAATGCTGACGCCTCTAGCCAAAAGCCTTTGCGGCGATCGCTGGTCGTTATGGGCTTAGGCTTTTTTGTCATAGTTCAGCTTTGGCTGATTCCCGTTCATCGGGCTTGGGCACTTTCGCATACTGGTTTTGAAGCCTTAGCTCAAAACCAGTTCGATCGCTTTGTTCAAAACGTTGCGCGTGCCTCTAGACTGGCTCCTTGGGAACCCTATTATCCCTACCAGCTAGCCTGGAATTTAGGGAATCTCAGCTTTCAGACTGAAAATTCAGCCTCCCAACAGACCCGTGAAGCCGCTATCAGCTGGTTCAAAACGGCAAATGCCATTTCGCCCTACCAAGAGTTTGGTTACTCAAATTTAGGCTGGTTGCTGGTCAATCAAGCTCCCCAAGAAGCTGCTCAAGCCTTTATGCAATCGGCTAATTTAATTCCCAACAAGCGAGGCGTTTTTTTGGGATTAGGCTTTAGCTTGTTAGGGCAAAATCAGCCAGACTTAGCTATCCCAGCACTGGTCTTAGAGCTTTTGCGGCAACCTTCGCTCATCACCAGTCCGATTTGGCGGATAGACCAGTTCGCGGCTATCTATCCGCAACTACTGGAAAACCTGCTGCAAACTTATCAAGAACTCCTCAATACTTTTGCAGCCCAGCCAGACATCAGTCGCTTTCTGCATCAAAACCGGGGAGCGGTTCGTTGGTGGATAGGCGATTTAGCAGAAGCCCAAGCAGACTGGAGCGCTGCCAACAGCCAACTAGGACAAACTATTCTGCAAACCCCCGATCGCCAATCTTTTGAGTCAGCCGTCGAGCGCTTGTCTTACAGCCCTGCTCAGCTGATTTTGCAAGCTTGGCTCAATCCCTCGGCCTCGGTGCGGCAGCAGCGCTTAGAACAAGCCTGGGCATTGTCGAAACGAGATGCCTCGTTAGCTGAAAGTGTCCCACCCGCCACAGCGATCGCAGAGCTTTTGCAAAGTATGAACCAATCTAATACCTTGCGACAGTGGCTAACAGAAAACGCACCTTCTTGGCAACCTCGCAGTCAGCGATTGGGCTTCGGAGCTTTGAGCCGCCATATCGATGGCCCAATTCCGGCTGATTTTCTGCCCAGAATTGAAAATATACCAATGACGCTATTTTTAAGCGAACTCATGCCTTCTCTTAACTTTATGCCCCCCTTAGATCTAGAGTTACAAAAACGGCAAATCGCTCTCATTCAATCCATTCAGCAGTCTGAATAAGAAATTAGTCATCTAGGCGAAAATCGACAGTCACTCTCCCCTGCTGATCAGCGGTAATGGTACCCCCTAGTGACTCAATGTTTCTAATCGCGATCGCTCGTGTGCGATCGTCTACTGCTCTTACCAAAATGCTAGCCCAAGCACTAACTTGAGCTGCTTTACTACTCGGATTTCTCGCCAAAAACTCTGCGGTATTACGCGATGCTTCAGCAACGGCGTTGCTTTGCGGATCAGAAGATGCTTCGGCCCAGTCAGCAGCCAAGGCAAAAGATTTTTGAGCAGCTTCGCCATCACCTAAAAACAACAGTTCGTCAATACCCTTATAACGCCACACCAAATAAGACTTAGGGGGTACTTGGGGCTTAAGAAACGGTAGCCCTTTATCCATCAAAGCCACTGCAACATTGGGTTGAGCCGCATACATTGAGACACTATTGCTCAAGTAAAGATAAGGTTCAATGAAGCGCGGATCTTTCTCAACGATGACTTCAAAATAATAAGGGCTGATGGTATAACCCACCTGTTCTCTAACAGCATCATCACCAAAATATTGCAGAAAATTGAGGAAAGCCCAGTCTGCAACTAAATTATTAAAACCGAAGCTAGGCAGTTGCCGCAAAACTGCGAGTCTGAGACGTTCAGAAGTTTCTTGGGCTGTAGAAACTTCTACCGCAGCCAATGAATTGCCTGAAGTGAGGATAGCGTTCAAACGAGACAATTGTAAAAGCGCTACACCAGCAGTCAAGCCAATCAAGCTGAGCAAAAGACTGCTTTTTTTGAGGGTTAACACCTGAGCAAGCCTATGAAATAACGTTGAAATATACAAATTTCCCGAAAAGGTTTTAGAAGAACCTTTTCGGGAACAGGGGTCTTACAGCAATACTTTGCACCAGTAATTATTACTGGTGAGTAAAGCAATAACCACGTTTAGCCGCAGTCACCATCAGAGGACGCTTCTGCGTCTTCCTGGGCAGCATTGTCAACATCTAGAGTGGGCGCTTCTCCAGCCGTGCTGGATTTGCAGAGAACTGCGGTTGTCGTTACGTTGCCACCATCATCTAATAGTAGATAAGTCGCACCTGCATAACCTAAGAGAGCAACGTCTTTCGGATCGGAAAAGATCATGGCTCCTGAGCCAAGTCCGTCTGCAACAGGCTCAGTCACACCTGCATCACCGCCTTCATCGCCATAGACGTAAAACTCGGTTTCGTTTTGAATTCCTAGACCAAGTTTGGGAATTTCGTCAGCGAAGCTAGATTGCTCTAGACGATAGGCTTGCTGAGCGCGGTTGACAGAACCTACATAGGTTTGAGCTTCAGTTTGACGAGCGCGGTTAGCTTGGTTGAGGAAGGCGGGTAGCGCGATCGCAGCGAGAATACCAATAATGATGATTACAACCAGCAGCTCAATCAGGGTGAAACCTTCATTGCCTTTTTTCTTGAGCAGGTGCTGGATCAGCTTAGCTTTAAGATCAGTCTTCATGTTAAGTGTCTCCTTAAGGTGCTTGAATCGGGGTTGTCTAGCTCCTGGAGCTATGCTACCCAGCCCAAAGGAGACAGATATCACACGGCATCAAAAAGTTTCTGCGAAAATTGGGATGATTTTCCGGTTGGCAGGTATTTAAGAAGAGAAGGGAGGACAGGTTTTAGGCTGAGACGCTATCTGCATACACCAAGCAGGCACCTGATCGAGTTGCTCAAACGGCAAAAACTGGTAGTCACTTTGGGTAGCCCAAGTCTGTACGAAGCCGGGGGGAGCGTTCACCAAAAAGTAGTGACTAAAGCCTTCTGGCACGGGCGGCAGTGCCCGCGTGCTGTCAAACATTTCAACGACAGTGGTTGGCTTGAGATAGTGGGAAAGGGATAAAATCCACAAATCAAAGTCACTGATTACCAGCGGTTGAGGGGTTTGGTTAATAGCCGCAGCCACATAAGGAATATAGCCACCGCTTTTATGCCATCCACTAACGGCGAAAACTCCACTAGCACATGAGAGCGTGCCTAAGCTATATACACCAACGAGTATCCACATCCATACTTTACGGCGCTCTTGAGAGCGCAGCGGGCTAGTTTGATTAGCCAGACAAAAGGCTACCGCCAGTTCTGCGCCAATCAAACAGGGAACGACGTAGCGAGTGGTACGCCCAAACTCTCCACCGACCCAGAGATCTAAAAGAATCAAGCCCACGGCGGGAGTCGCTATCAAGCAAACAAGCCACTGCCAAGCCCTCGGTTCGGCGTGGTACCACAGGTCGTAGCAGGCATACCCCACTAACCCCCATATACTGAGCACAACCAGCAAATATGGCCATAAATGAGTGCTATTAAACGGGTAGGTTTGCTCAAAATCGACAAACGCTCTCGTAAAGTGCAACCCCCAAGCCAAAAGTTGTCCCCACCTGCTTGTCGCAGAGCTTTTTAACGCCCACTCTACGACCTGAAAACTCTGCTGTCGATATTGCCAAATAATTAAAAGCCAGGGGATAAAACTGGCGATCGCAATGCTGGTAAAAATCAAATAGCGACGATAAATACGGCGATTTCGGGTTTGCACCAAGAGGTATAGCGTATTGCCCAAAACAAAAAAGATTGAAAACAAAAAGGTATAAAGAGCCAACGTAACTGCAATGGCATACAGCCACCACTCCCGCAGACGATTCAAGCGTACAGCCCTCAAAAATAGCCAGCTAGAGCCTAGAAGCGTCAAAGTCCAAAGGCTGTAGGGTCTAGCTTCCTGGCTATATAAAACATGGAACGGAGAAATAGCCATTAAAGTAGCTGCGATCCAGCCTGCTCGCTTATTTTTGAAAAGTTCAACGGCTAGCAAATAGATTCCTAGTAAAGACAAAAGGCCAACGACGGCAGAAAAGCTCCTGATTACGCCGGGTGAGCTACCAAACCAGTGAGCCCATTCTCTAACTAAGAGAAAATAAGCCGGAGGAAGATGAGGTTCGTACCGAGCCAAACCCTGAATCGTATCGCTTGCTCCGTTGTCAGCACTGTAAGTTTGAAACTGCTGTAGGTCTGCGGCGGTTAGCAAAGGATGAGCCTGAAAGTAAGCGACTACCTCGCTTTCGTCATAGCCCGAAACTCTTAAAGCAGTGAAAGTTTCGTCAATCCAAAAAACTTTGTGTTCTAGCTGCCCGAAGCGGAAAATAAAACCCGCTACCAGTAAGGCGATGACAGCAAAGGCAAGCAGCCGACGCATAGATTTAGGCTCTATAAGCTAATCAAAGCGTACCAATGCGGCTGCTAATTGAGAAGCCTCGCCGGGAAGGCGCGATCGCTAAAAACGCTCAACCTCAGCAAATTTTTCAGGAGCTTGTGCCCTAGCGGCTTCTCCACAAGTACGAGGCGTGGGGAAAATCTTAGTGGGGTTAGCCAGTCCTTTAGGATTGAAGGTCTGGCGTACCCACTGCATAGTTTCTAGATCCGCAGCGCTAAACATATCCGGCATATAGCAACGCTTATCTGCGCCGATGCCATGCTCACCAGAAATGCTGCCGCCCACTTTGACACATAACTTGAGAATGTCGCCACCGAGCGCCTCTACGGCTTCAAGCTGACCCGGTACTGAGTTGTCATACAGAATTAGCGGATGCAGATTACCATCGCCAGCGTGAAAGACGTTAGCAACGCGGTAACCGTGTTTGTTGCCTAAGGCTTCGATTTCTTGCAGCACATAGGGTAGCTGAGTACGGGGAATGACCCCGTCTTGCACGTAGTAGTCAGGGCTGAGTTTGCCCATTGCTGCAAAGGCAGCTTTGCGACCTTTCCACAGGCGCAGGCGGGCGGCGGCATCCGTGGCGATCGCAATATGGCGGGCACCATTTTGACGGCACAGCGCTTGAATGCGATCGCTCATGGCCTCCACTTCTGCTGTGAGTCCGTCAATTTCAATGAGTAAAATTGCCGTCGCATCGCGAGGATAGCAATCTAGCAAGACCACATCTTCCACTGCATTGATGCTAAAGTTGTCCATCATTTCCATACCAGCCGGAACAATACCCGCACTGATCACATCGGATACCGTTTCTCCAGCGGCTTCAACGCTCGTAAAATCTGCTAGTAGCACCTGCACGGCCTCAGGCGCTTTGAGAATTCGCAGCCTGATTTCTGTCGCAATACCCAGTGTCCCTTCAGAACCAACCACCACGCCTGTCAGGTCATATCCGGGCATTTCGGGCATGGCTCCGCCCACTTCTACCACTTCGCCATTGGGTAACACCAGCTTGAGGCCCAGCACATGGTTTGTTGTCACCCCATACTTGAGGCAGTGTACGCCACCGGAGTTTTCAGCAATGTTGCCACCCACCGAGCAAACGCTTTGGCTAGAGGGATCTGGGGCATAGTAAAACCCCGCGCCGCTGACGGCCTGTGTCACCCAGTTATTGATCACCCCTGGCTGCACGACCACCTGCTGATTCTCCAAATCCACTGCCAAAATTTGGTTCATGCGAGCCAAGACAATCAGCACACAGTTTTCTAGCGGTAGCGCTCCGCCAGATAACCCGGTTCCGGCACCTCTCGCCACAAAGGGTACGGCAAAGCGATCGCATATTTTTACGGCTGCCGCTACTTCTGCGGTTGTGCGCGGCAGTACCACCACCGCAGGTCGCTGACGATAGCTGGTCAAACCGTCACACTCATAGACCAGCAGTTCTTCTTTACGGCGAATGACATTTGCCTTGCCGATCGCTTTTTCTAAAGCTTTGATCAGGGGCTGCCAGTCGGTCTGTTTGGGCAGGTTTAGCGTTGTCGTCATGGGGGACTCTTCTTGCTTGCCTACTGTTATTGTCGCTAAAAGTGTCTGTCGATGACAGCGCTAGAACAAATTCAACACATCCACATCAATGGCAAAACTGACGCGATCGGGACAATGTTGTCGTAGAGAAGCTATATCAGGTAAGGCTACACCCAAAGTCAGCTTTAGCAAAATTTGCCATCGATAGCGCTGGGCTACTCGCAAAATTGGCGCTGGGGCTGGCCCCAAAATTGTATAGTCACGCTCTGAGACAAGTTCAGAAAGATAGTCTTTTTCAAGGGCGATCGCTACTTTTTCAGCCGTGTGTTCTACGGCGATCGCATCTAGACTACTGAGTCGTAGCAAAACCAAACGACCATAGGGTGGATAGCCCAATGCCTTTCTTTGCGCTAGCTCTGCCGAGGCAAATGCAGCATAGTCTTGTTTCTCAATAGCAACTATTGTTGGTTCCTCAGGGGTATAGGTTTGCACAATCACCCGACCGGGCTGATCTCCTCGTCCTGCTCGGCCAGCTACCTGCGTAATTGTCTGATAAGTTCGCTCTGCCGCCCAATAGTCACTCATATAGAGCAATCCGTCTGCCGCCATCACGGCTACCAGCGTAACCTGCGGCAGGTCAATGCCTTTGGTCAGCATTTGGGTACCTACCAGCAAATCCGCTTCCTTTTGGGCAAAACGAGATAACAAAGCTCGATGCGAACCTTTTGTGCGGGTGGTGTCGCTGTCAAAGCGAATGCAGCGCAGATCGGGCAGTTGCTTGGCCAATTCACTCACCACCCGCTGGGTGCCGCTGCCAAAACGCTTGAGATAGGGCGATCCACATTCAGGGCAAGCTGCTGGGTGACCCTGAGCGTGTCCGCAATAGTGGCACTTTAGCGTCGGTCGTGCCTGACTGTGGGGCTGATGATACGCCAGAGACACATCACAGCGCGGGCACTCAATCACATAGCCGCAACTGCGACAAGAGACAAAGCTGCTGTGTCCCCGCCGATGGATAAACAAAATACCCTGGTTACCCGCATCCTGCATAGCTTGTAGCGATCGCTGTAGCGTTCGACTAAAAATTGAGCGGTTGCCAACCCCCAACTCTCGCCGCATATCGACAATTTCAATGGGGGGCGAAGGCCGCGTGTGAATTCGTTGGGGCAGAGAGAGATAGAGGGAGTGCGGAAGGGGAGAACGTGGAAGTTGTGAAGGGGAACCTGTTGCTGGCGGGGTTGTCGCTTTTGGGTCGGTAATCTTTTGTCCCCCTTGCCTTTCGTCGCTCTCGCTAGATTTTTCTGCTGGTTCTCTCTCCGCTTCCCCACCTCTACTCGTCTCCTCTGCCTCCGCTCCTTTCACCTGTAACCAGCTCTCCAGCGATGGCGTCGCCGAACCTAGAATGAGTGGACAGTTTTCTAACTCGGCTCGCCAACGAGCAACCGTCCGGGCATGGTAGCAGGGGATGGGCTGGTCTTGCTTAAAACTGCTGTCGTGTTCTTCGTCTAAAACAATTAAGCCCAGCTTGGGCAACGGGGCAAAAACCGCAGAGCGGGTACCAATAACCACTTGGGGATGGCCACTGAGCATTTGCCGCCAGGTGTCGTAGCGTTCACCATCTGCTAAAGCACTGTGGTAAACGCAAACCTGATCTCCAAAACGGGCTTGAAAGCGATCGGTCAGCTGAGGCGTCAGACCAATTTCGGGCACTAGCACTAGCGCTGAGCAGCCAGCCTGCAAAATGGGGGCGATCGCCTGTAGATAGACTTCTGTTTTGCCAGAACCAGTCACACCATGGAGCAAAACCGATGCAAACCCTGAAAGCGGGTTAATGGCCGCCAGCGCGGCTTGCTGATGTGAAGTTAAGGTTTTAGGGCGATCGCGATCGCCTTGGGCACCATGAGTCGTCCTCAAAACTTCACGAGACTCGATAATCAAACAGCCTTTTGCCGCCAACCCTTTGAGCGTTGTAGCCGTCGTCCGGCAAAGCTGCAACGCTTCACTCAGCCAGCAGTCGCCGCCATGCCGCTGCAGAACGGCCAAAATTTCTTGCTGACGACGAGTTAAATCCGCTAAGCAAGGGTCATGAGCCACCAGACTAACTGCCTGCTGCTGCTTAGGACGCGGCGGTCGCGGCGTTGCCAAGTAGCTCTCTACCCAACCTTGCTGTAATAGCTGCTGCAAATCGCGGTAAGCTGTGCGGCTTTGCTTCTGCAGATATCGCCAAGAATAGTCTGCTGTTGGAGATTGCTGCAGCCGTGAAAGCAACTGTTGCGCTGAATCAGTCAACTGGCTGAGACGAGATGAATCCGGTTGGGAAGCGAGGCGAATACGACGCTTAGATTTGGCCAACAGCCCTGGGGGCAATGCCGTGCGAATTACCTGAATCAGCGGCGTTTGGTAATGGGCGGCTAGCCGCTCTAGTAACTGCCAATAGCTAGCGGTAAAGAAACCAGCGCTAATTAAAGTGTCTACTGTTCGAATTTGGGCAGACTGCAGTTGATCAGGTTGTTCAGACAATAAGCGAACTGCGATCGCGCCCAACTGCTGCGAACCAAACGGCACACTGAGAACGTCTCCTGGCTTTACCTTGAGGTGCTCAGCTAGCTGATAAGTATAAAGCCCTGTCGCGCCTGGGCAATCTACCAAAACTTCGACCCAGGTTTTTGGTCGTGCGGCGATGATCTCTATCTCCTTAGCTGAGCCAGATGACTACTTCTAGTTTAGAGCGGATGTACCAGCTCTAAGCATCGGCGTTTTTAAGCAGGCAAAACCAGCAATCGCTCAGGTTATGAGTACAATCTGGTTTGGATCAAGTGCCAAATGCACCCTCTAAGGTCTGTATTTTTAACCATATAACAGGCTAGAAAAGCATCTTACGGCTTTAATAAATGATATTCATTTGCATTCTTAAGCCGTTTCATATAAAACATTGCTTGTAGCTACGAAAGTCGGCTCTGAATTAGGCTATTTTTGAGCCAGCGAACAAACAGCCATTGACCTTAACCTGTTTGGTAATGTGTTACACAACGCAAAGAAAACAAAGAAACGTTACATAGTCATGTCGGGCGATCAAAGCCTTGAAATGTAAGCGTTATGACCGCTTTGAGGAGACAGCCAGACTTTCTGAAATTGCTATAGTGTAGTCAAATTAGGTCATTGTTCCTGAACTAAGAAAAATAATAAAAGTTTTACGTATGACAGCCTCACTAAATTCTCATTCTGATTTGTCTACAAAACAAGCCCCTGATAGTGAGATGGCTCTGCAGTCGGGTACTCATTCTGACAATAATGATGAGTCAACACAAATGGCTGCAACCGATTGGAATAGTGATGATGAAGTTCTTGTCCACTTCTCTGGAGAACAAGAAACGCCAGCCGCTCCTTACAACAAATCCTTAGCAGATGACGCAGTGGGTGCTTTCTTTAAAGAGATGGCCCGCTACCCCCTGTTACGAGCCGATGAAGAAATTGAATTGGCTCGACAAGTCCACTTTTCTAGCCAAGTTGAAGATCTCTACCAAAATCTCGCCGATGAGCTAGGCCGATCGCCTACCCAAGCCGAAGTGGCTACGGCTTTATCGCTAACAGAAGCGCAGCTAAAGCAGCGACTCCATTTAGGAAGAACGGCAAAACGCCGCATGATTCGCTCTAACTTAAGGTTGGTCGTTTCTATTGCCAAGCGCTACCTGAATCGCGGCGTACCGTTTCTCGATTTGATTCAAGAAGGCGCGTTAGGTCTTAACCGCGCCGCCGAGAAGTTTGATCCTGACAAAGGTTACAAGTTTTCGACCTACGCGTACTGGTGGATTCGGCAAGGTATTACCCGTACCATTGCCAACGATGCTCGAACCATCCGCCTGCCCATTCACATTGTTGAAAAGCTCAACAAACTTAAAAAGGCGCACCGGGAACTGCGCAAAGAACTTCAGCGCAACCCGTCTGAAGCAGAACTTGCCGAAGCTTTAGAAATTACCCCTGAGCAATTAAGAGGTTTACAGCAAGTACGACGGCGATCGCTGTCTCTTAATCATCGCGTTGGCAAAGGCGAAGATACCGAGCTAATGGAGCTTTTAGAAGACGGCAATACCCAGTCGCCAGAATCTAAAATTAGCGAAAATATGATGCGCCAGGAGATTTGCAATGTCTTGGCCGAAGTTTTGAGTGAACGCGAAAAAGATATTATTTCTTTGCGCTACGGTTTGACCACTGGAGAACCGCATACCCTAGAGGAGGTTGGCGGTATTTTTAACCTTTCGCGGGAACGGGTACGGCAGATTCAAACAAAGGCTATGCGAAAACTCAGACGGCCTCAAGTCGCTTCCCGGCTGAAGGGGTGGTTGCGCTAAGTAACTCGGCCCCAAAGCTTTGTCAAATGGGGGCTACGAGATGATCTATCGATTAATCTTTCGTTAAAACTTGAGGGGGCAGCCAAATTCAAGGCATGTCTGTCTTCTCAGACACTGCGCTGTGCTACAAAATTCTTATGATTGGAGTGCAGTTAGGAGAAGGTGTTTGATGGACTACAAGCAGGAATTGATTACCACCATTCACGATCTCAATTGCGATTTGAGCCGTTTAGAAGGACATTTGATTCAGCTCAGTCAAACATCGCCAACTGCCGTTATCATTCCTTCCCTTTATGAAGAATTAGAGCGTCCGGCGTTAGCTTCTATTCGAGATCACCTGAAGCAGTGTGCCTTTGTCAATCACGTTATCATTTGCCTCTACGCAGACACTCAAGACAAATACACCCGTGCCGTCCAGTTTTTTGAATCTTTGCCCCAGCCCACCCTGATTCTTTGGGAAAATGGCCCACGGGTAACGGGTATTTTAGAAACGCTGCGCGATCGCGGTTTAGATTTGCTGCACTATCGCGGTAAGGGACGGGCAGTTTGGCTAGGTTTGGGGGTGGCTTCTTTAATGGCTGATGCGATCGCCCTGCATGATGCCGATATTACTACCTACGATCGCTCTTATCCCCTGAAGCTCCTGTTTCCGCTGCTCGAAAAAGAATTTGGCATTGCTTTTAGCAAAGCCTATTACGCCCGCATTGGGAACAATCCTCGCAGTATGCACGGTCGCGTGACCCGGCTATTCGTCGCTCCTTTGATCACGTCTTTGATGGAGCTGTTTGGCTATCGCGACTATTTGCGTTATCTCAATGCCTATCGCTATCCGCTCTCAGGTGAGTTTGCCCTTAGTAGCGATTTAGCCTTAAACACCCGAATTCCGGCTAACTGGGGGTTAGAAGTCGGCTTACTGGCAGAGGTTTATCGCAATGTCGCCCTCAAGCGAATTGCTCAGATTGATTTAGGCGTGTTCGAACATAAACACCAGCCTTTAGGGACGGCGGCAAACAAAGGCTTGCAGAAAATGTGTCGAGACATTCTCTTGTCGGTGCTGCGCACATTGACCGAAACTGAGCAAGTGGTGCTAACTGCCGATCACATCCAAGCTTTGCGGGTGAAGTTTCGGCGTGAAGCTCAAAATTTGACCCGTCAGTATTTTGTCGATGCCCGGTTTAATGATTTACTTTACGATCGCCACAAAGAAGAAATTACGCTGGAATGCTTTGAACAGGTGATTTTACAAGCAGGACAGCAGTATTTAGAAGACCCGACAGGTACTCAAATTCCCGACTGGACACGAGCGATCGCAGTTATGCCCAATTTAAGAGAGCAGTTGCGAGAAGTTGTTTCTGCCGATATGGCCGAAGCAAGAGCTTCAGCAGGGTTTCAATTTCAACCCGTACCCCAGCTTCAAAGTTTAACAGGAAGCCTATCAGCCTCCAATTGATAGATCAGCGCTGGGTACGGGTGTCGCTTTTTGAAAAAATTTAATCCCTTAGCCCCTTAGCTGCGACCGCTAACTCACCCGCCGAGAATCGCTGCGGAAGGTCACGTTAACCCCTTCAGTAGACTGCTCTAAAACTAACAGCGGCGTCGGTTTAGCCTTTTGATCCCAATGCATGTAAGCAATGCGACCCTGAATCGTCGGCTGCCAGGTGCGATGATCGGCGTCGGGGCTGAGAAAGGTTTCAATACAGTCGATAATTTGGCTAATTGTAGCTGAAGTCGGCTGGGTAGGAATTTTAGCCAGCCGAATCTGAATCCGAAACAAAACTCGCGTTCTCGCTCCCAACTCTTCGCTGGTTTTGTACTCTACATCAAAAACTTCATCGACCTGGCGCGGCTTGCTGGCTACGCCGATTAAGCCTTGGTCGGCCTGACGAGGCCGCAGCGCTACTGACACCTTTTGCTTAACCTTGACCTTGAGCTGATTGAGAATAGAAAAGTGGAAAAGCTCTTCAGCCATCCGCATCCGCAAATAATCCAGGTTAAATTCCCGCGAGTGAATTAAATCTGGATTGCGCTCCATTTTAGTAATGGTACTGAGCGCTAACTTAACTTTTTTTTGCATTTCGCGGTTTTTATACTCTTCAAACCGCAAACGCTTAGAAAGCTTGTCATACTGAAATTTAGAAAAGATGCCTAAGCCAACCAGTAAAATTAACAAACCGCCTGAAGTCATTTGCCACATCTGTCCAGACTGTAGAGGCGACTGAGGTGCAGATGTTTGGGCAACCCAGAGCGAATTAACTGACACAGCAGGAGTCGGCATAAGGCTTTGTATTGACAGAGGTATCTATAACTTCAGCATTCCCTTTCCATTTCAGGAGACGACAGGGAAAATTCCAATTTTTAAGCAGCAAATGTTACCGACTACACTTGCCAGCGCGCTCGGTAGCGACGGGCATCTAGCTGAACTAAGGCCGGAAATTCGCTGTAGCGACCCAGTCCCCCCGGCCACCAGGGCGCTAAAGCCCAGTAAACCTGGCGACTGGTCAATCCTTCGCAGTAAAACACCAGCGCGTCTCCAATAGCCCGACGCTCATTTATGATAGCGGGGGCAAGCGGCGGACGGTCTGTGGGGTCATACCACTGCACCACCTGAAAAGGGTGGCCAATGCGATCGCGGGCTGGCTGCAATAAATGAGCCAGTCGCACAATACTTTCGATGGCGGCCTGGTTAATCGGTAGATGTAGCCCGCCTTGGGTGGCCTCAGCCCAGGTAAAGCTGCCATTGGGCAAAATGGGGGCGGCCAGTTGTAGATTGTTCACCTGCCAGCGATCGGGACGAGGCGAGGGTAAAGCCGGAACAGGCGGGGGGGCACTCTCCGCCGCCCGGTGGGAGGCTTCTAAATACCTCAAATCATCTAAGATAGATTGCAAAGTGCTGGGGCGGTTCTCTAGCTTGCGCCAGTGTTGAACAAGCTGCAGCAAAGCTTCGCGCTGCACTTCGTTGGCCTGATACTGCTGAGGAACTTGTTGAATAAATTGTCGCAAGCCTTGGTCAACCTGGATTGCGGCTTGGGTTAGGGCTTGCGTATCCTCAGCGTTGAGTTTGAGGTAATCGGCACTGACGCCTAGTTTTTCTAAAGCGGCGGTTCGAGAGGCTAGCTGATGCCAGAGGCGAAAGGCTTCTGTCAACGCTAGGCGATAGTCTCCCTGGCCTTGATAGCGATCGGGAACTTTTTGCACAAAAGCAATGAGCGCCGGGTCAATCAGTTGCGGCGATGGGAGACTGCCTAACTGAGTGGTCAGCATCTGGTTAATTGTGGCCGTTCTAGAACCCAACTGGTGCCAGAGCTGAGCTAGCCGTAGCAAGGCTTCTCGCTGATGGGGATAGCCGCTGTAGAGCTTAGGTACCTGCTGCAAGAACTGAATCAAGGCAGTATCTAAACTCAAGATATCGGGTACCCCTGCCTGTGTTGGTACGTTGAGGGCAGCGATCGCTGCTTCAGGATCATCCAGTTTCCGCCAGGTACGTACCATTTCTAGCAAAGCATGGCGTTCGAAACCCAAGCGACTGTAACGGGTGGGCAACGGCGTTACAAAGGCGATAAGGGCATTTTCGAGCTGACTTAGACTCTGATCAGGTGTGAGGGGTTTGAGGTCTTGGGTTGCTAAGCTTTGATAAGTCGTCAGCAGCCGTTCTGGATCGGTAGCTTCTAAACGAGCTGCTTGCCAATCGCTGCTAGCAGGGGCATAGCCTTCTGCCAGGGTTTGAATCAAGCGATCGCTGTAGCGTCCTTGGGGAATATTCCAAAGGTCACGGCTACTCCAACCTTGGGCGGTTAAGCTGTCCGTCAGACTGCGAATGGTATTTGCTGCATAGCGAACCTGCTGCGCAAAGGTACTCACCTGATCAACCGCAATTCGATTGGCAGGGGCAACGCCTAAGCCAGTTTCCCCTTCGGCTAACTGCGGGCTTTGATGAACCTGGTAGAGTGCCCCCAAGATGGGTTTGTGGATACCGACGCGAGCTGCTTCAATCAGATAATAGTCGTTACGCTGTGGATCCGAAAGCTTTGCCATAGCTGAGCAGAAGCATTCCCTTAGAATAAACACCAAGATTATGACGTCAATCTCTGCTTTTCAGGCAATAGACTCTGATTCTTTTGCAAATCTTTTGCCAACGATTAGGTTGATTGCTACTGATCTCGACGGAACGCTGACTCAGCACGAGCAGTTTACCCCATTGCTGCTGACCAAGCTGCAACAGTTGCAAGCGGCTGGCTTCAGGGTGCTGATTGTGACAGGACGGGCAGCGGGCTGGGTGAATGGCTTAGTGCATTATTTGCCTGTCGCTGGCGCGATCGCCGAAAACGGCGGCCTTTTCTTTAGCAAAACTCAGCCCGAAGCAAAGCTTTTAGCGCCAATCGCTGACTGGGCCAGCCACCGAGAAGAACTGGCAAAGGTGTTTGCCCAGCTTAAAACTAAGCTGCCACAGCTACAAGAATCTTTTGACAATCGCTTTCGCTTGACAGACTGGACGTTTGAGGTCAGCGGCTTATCGCTGGCAGAGCTAGACTGGCTACAGCAAGCGTGTCAGTCTGCAGGCTGGGGATTTACTTACAGTACCGTGCAGTGTCATATTCGGTTGCCGCAACAAGACAAAGCACCTGCCTTGGAGACAGTGCTAGAAACTTATTTCCCATCTATTTCGCCGGGAACCGTGCTGACTGTTGGGGATAGCCCCAATGATGAAAGTCTGTTTGATCCCAGCCAATTTGCTCACTCAGTCGGGGTCGCTAATGTGGTTCACTACCGCGATCGCCTGCAACACCTGCCTCGCTATGTCACCCCAGCGGCTGAAGTTGCAGGCTTTAGCCAACTGGTTGAAAAGCTTTTAGCCAGCCGCCACTAGCGAAGCTACCTCAGCAAACCGCAGCCCTCACCACGACCCACTTGCGCCGCCGCCGGATGAACTGCCGCCGCCAAAAGAACCGCCACCGCCGGATGAACGGCTGCTACTGCGCTCTAGGCGCGGCAGGGTTACGGTGTAAGCATCCTGGTAAGCACAGTACTGGCAGGCTTTCGTGACCCTAGCAGTACCGCTAGACGAATAAGTTGGACTGACAAGCGTGTGACGGCTAGACTTCAAGGTTTTGCAATGACAGGCTGGGCACATTCCATAACTCGAAAAAAGGCTGTTATAGCGATTGACGCTATGCTGTTGGCAGTTGGGGCAGTGCCAAACATCGTAGTCGACGGATTGCAGGTGTTCTTCGGCGATTTGCCCAGCGTCGAGATACTGATCGTCAGTGACTTCGTCCAAACGCACCATCAGCGTACCGCAGTCAGCACAACGGCGATGACGATAGCGAAAATAGGTTCTCAGAGCTATTAGGGAAGCGCCCAAACCAACCCCTCCAGCCCCAATCAACCAGCCAGGATTCTCGACAAAGGGCGAAACCGTTGACGAAGGGGGAAATTGCGGCGAAGTTGGGGTAGCCGGCACGGTGGTTGCTTCCGGTTGGCTCAGGTAGGCAATGATGGCCTCAGCGCCACTGCGAATACCGCTACTGTAATCACCCTGTTTAAAACGCGGCACCATAGCCTGATCGATGATTTTTTTCAGGGGCGAATCTAGGGAGGTGCCGTAGCCAGCGCCAGCTTCAATTCTGACAGCGCGATCGCCTACAGCCACCAAAACGAGAATGCCATTGTTTTTTTCCGCATGGCCAATCCCCCAGGTATTAAACAGGTGGGTGGCAAAAGACTCTACCGTTTTGTCGTCAGTGGCATAGGCTTGAATAGACTCAATGGTAACAACCACGGCTTCGATCCCCTGTTGAGCTTCAAGCTGGGCAAAAGACTGGCGAATGCTAGCAGCATCTTCTGGCGTCAGCAGTTGGGCATAGTCATTAACATAGGCATCGCCTGCAATGGGATAGTTCGTCTGGGCAGTGACAGGCAAAAGCGACATAACCAGGGTTGCGATCGCGGCCAGAATAGCAAGTATGCCTGACTGTATCCACCGAGTTGAAACCTGCGGCTTGACTGTGATCATAGATAGAGTGTTTTTGGGCTGTTTTTGGCTACACGGCTGACGACCTGAATTTCAGATGTCTGCAAACGTTTGCCATAGGCGCATCTGGCTAAAGGCAGGAAGCAGCAGGAAAGCGTTTTTGGCAGCGGCTTCAGCTTAAGCGGCTCAACGCTGGTGGCTGTCAGTCTGAGGGGTTTAGCCTTAGGGGCTGCAGCTACCAAACTCAGCGAGCGGCACTGCCGCCTCAAAGCAGTCTGCCAGACTGGTTATGACTCAGTTTTAGACTTACCCAGCCGCTCGCCGTCGCAACACGGTGAGCAGTTTGGTAAACGTAGGCGGCAAAGGCGCGATCGCTTCTAAGTCTTCTCCCGAAATCGGATGCTTTAGCCGTAGCTTCCAAGCATGGAGTGCTTGCCCTGGTAAATTGACGCCGATTGACCGACCCGCCCCATAGAGCGGATCGCCCACAATCGGATGGCCGATATGGGCACTGTGGACGCGAATCTGATGCGTCCGGCCTGTTTCCAGGCGAAACTGAAATAGCGTGTAGTTGCCCAAGCGTTCATACACCTGCCAGTGGGTAATCGCTACTCGCCCACCTTTTTCTTCGGGTAATATGGCTTGCTTTTTGCGCTCAACCGGATGCCGTCCGATGGGTAAGTTGATGGTGCCTTGTTCGGCTTTGGGTGCGCCATAGGCGATCGCCAAATATTCACGACCGGCTGTTTTAGCTTTGAGCTGAGCCTGAAGTCGCTGATGAGCCAGATCGGTTTTGGCAATCATAATGGCTCCGGTTGTATCTTTGTCTAGGCGATGAACAATGCCGGGACGTTGAACCCCCCCAATACCTGCTAAAGTATCGCCACAATAGGCCAAAACAGCATTGACCAAAGTGCCTGTCGCGTGGCCTGCTGCCGGATGTACCACCATATCAGCAGGTTTATTGAGAATCAGCAAATGGTCGTCTTCATACAAAATATCCAGCGGCATGGCCTCTGGTAGCAATTCTAAAGGCTGGCTAGCGGGCAGATAAACCTGGACGAAGTCGCCTGCTTGTAGGGTTGCTTTTTTAGTCGTGCAGGGCTGAGCATTCACCACTACACAGTTTTGCTCAATCAGCTTTTGAATGCGGCTGCGCGAGAAATCGCTTAACTGATTGGCCAGCCAGCGATCTAGACGCTCTGGCTGGGAAGACACCACGGTTAATTCAAAGATTTGTTCAGAGATGGAGTCAGGCTGAACTCAATAGCTCTATTGTGCCGGGTAATCGGTGACGATGGCTAGTGGCTGCGGTCGCCCCGCCGACAGCCAAGTATGCAGATTGACAACTTCACCAATTACAGCGATCGCGGGCGGCTGAAACTGAGCGGCTGCCATATCCGCTACGACTGTTGCCAAAGTGCTGATCAATTCTTCTTGTTCAGGGCGAGTGCCCCAGCGGATCAAGGCAATAGGCGTTTGAGGACTTAGCCCCGCAGAAACCAGCGCTTCAACAATATGAGCCATGTTGTGAATGCCCATATAGATAACAATTGTTTTGGATCCGTGGGCGATCGCCTGCCAGTTTACTTCTGGCTGATATTTGCCAGCCGCTTCGTGCCCGGTTACAAAGGTGACTGAAGAACTACAGTCCCGGTGAGTAATGGGAATGCCAGCATAGGCAGGCACAGCTACCCCGGCTGTAATTCCGGGCACCACCTCTACCGGAACACCCGCAGCAATCAAGCCCGCCATTTCTTCGCCACCTCGCCCAAACACAAAGGGATCTCCTCCCTTTAGCCGCACCACGACAGCTGCCAATTGAGCTTTGGCAATCAGCAGTTGCGTAATCTCTGGTTGCAGCATAGAGTGAGCGCCGCGCCGCTTGCCAGCGTTGATCTGCTCTGCTTGAGGGTTGACCATCGCCAAAATCTGGGGACTGACCAGGGCATCGTAGATGACTACGTCGGCGCATTCTAGCAAGGCTTTACCTTTGAGGGTAAACAGCCCCGGATCACCGGGGCCAGCTCCCACTAAATAAACCGTTCCTGGCTGTGTCATCGCCGCTAGATCAGACGAATGGCGATCGCGCATAAACTCATTCATTCATTCAGAGATTAAAGGCGTTGCTGGCCTAATTCTGCCACTAAACCTGCCAACTCACGCGTTGCCCCTAAGGGGGGCATTAGCCGAAAAGCTGTTTTGGGAAATCGCTCTGCTAACTCCTCAGTCCGTTGCATAATCGCATCAGTCAGGCTACCTGCAAACAAGAAATAAGGCAAAATCGCGATACGTTGATAACCTTGCTGCATCAAGTCAATGGCTTGATCTTCTAAGCTAGGCGGGTTAGACCAATAGGCCACTGCGGCCTTGAGTCGTTTGGCGATCGCCTCCACCTGCTTGTTGCTGCCAGCGCGACGACTGCCATGAGCGACCAGCAAAGAGGCTTGGGTAGCAGTTTGTCCTGCCTTTTCGGCAATCAGATGAGCCAATCCGGCGTGGCTACCCAAATGGGGACACAGGCTAATTTGGCAGGTATCGGACAGTTGCTGACGCGCCGCTTCAACTTCAGTCGGCACATCTTCCATCACATGTACGCCTGCTAGCAAAAACAGCGGCACAATCCTCATTTCGGCTTTGCCAGCGGCTTGGGTGCGCTCAGCAAATTGGCAAATTTGAGTGTGCAGAGCGGTGGAACCTAATTCTAAACAGGCAGTTTCTACTAACGGTGCTGCTGTTATCTGAGCTGCTAGGCCGCGCGATTGGGTCGCTGCGTAAGCACGAGGACTGGGCTGCCAAGCATGGGTAGCAGACTGAGTCGCCGTCGCTGCTTGAGCGGCAAATACAGGCTGCGATGAAGGTACGTAAGCTTGTTGAGCGATCGCCAACAAACTCAAGCGCTGCTGCACCAACTGAGCAAGTCGCTTCATCATGGCTTGAGAACGCGGATCTCGGCTGCCGTGCGACACGAGCAAGTAGCTAGGCGTAGAGGCTTTAGTCACAGGTAGATACACAACACGACAAAACACATTTCAGGACTGTTAGCAACAGCCAATTGACCCACTTTATCGGATTTTCATCCGAAGAGACTGTATCGAGCGTGGCATTTAGCAGGATCGATCGGGCTTTTATGCAGCCTAACGTTGCTCGGCTCGAAACGTGTAGAACTTTTGTAGGATTCCCAAGGTTTCGAATTCGTAAGCAGGCAGTTGGGTAATTTCGGGCACCGCTAGTTGGGTGTGGTAAGTGCTAAAGAAGATGTAGTTGTTTCGGGTGGTGTTGCTAGCTACAAGCTGCTGGATCGGCACTTGGTTGCTTTCTATCAGGTTGGCACACTGATCTGCTAAAACATCGGCCAACCCTGGTAAAACAGAGGGGGCTTTGGGGCAAATGTCTTCTTGCAAATACTGAGTGAGGGTTTCAGTCGCATAAGCTTCGTAGGCTTCTCGGTTGGGATTGGTCAGCGCCAAGGCACTTCCCACACCGACCAGTAGCACGCTCCCAACGATTGTGGATGTTTTTAAGAAGTCCACAGCGATCTTGCCCTCGTACAGTTCGACACTCAGTTGTGGCAGCTGCTCTTACTAACTCAACTGTAATCGAGAGTTTCTCAAACCGGAATTAAATCCTCGCAAAAATCAACCAAACAAGTGGCTAACTCGCTCAGCTAAATGCTAAAATCAACAACGCGCGATGGCGAGCGTAGCCAAGGGGTTAAGGCAGTGGATTGTGGTTCCACCACTCGCGGGTTCGAATCCCGTCGTTCGCCCTTAATTAGATTTTTTTGTAGCTCTAAAGGCTGGGTCATAGAGCCAGGTTTCGTCAAGCTTGACGGCTGGCGGCTAAAGCTCAATCTGCTTTGCAGTAAGGCTCACAGACTATCTATGAGCCTTACTCGTTCCAACCCGTCTGGCGAGGGTTAAGACGTCATGGCGATCGCCTCAGCCACTGGCGCTTTTTCCAGCACCTCAGCACCGACGTTGATTTGCACATCTTCGGGTTCTGCCCAGAGAATCAACCTTGGCGCATAGGGACTGCTGAGATTTTCATGCTTTGGCAAAATACGCAGCGATAACCCTTGTAAACCACTGACTGTATAAGTGACTTCAATGGCGTAGCAGCTACGACCCCGCTCATCTGTGCCCTGGCAGACCATGACGCTGGGAACCCCAGTATGAATTTCGCCATCAATATCTACCTTGCCTTGATAGAGTTCTACCTGCACATCTTGAGGCTGCAAGGCACCGAGTCGGATCAACGCTTCAACTTTGAACTGCTGGTTGACTTGCAAGTTAGCGGGTTCTGAGATGCGAACCTCTTCAATTTTCATTTCGTACCAGTGTTCTGCTAGATGGCTTTCCCACTGAGCCAGGGTCTTAGCGGGGGCAAAATTGCTCTGAATCAGACGATAGGCGCGATCGCTGCAGGTAAAGTAGGCGCGAGTTGCATAGTCTTTTAACATTCGCGCTGTGTTAAACATAGGCGTGTTGAGGCGAATCGCGTCTTTCATTTTGGCCACCCAGCCTCTTGGAATATCTTCTGGGTCGCGGTTGTAAAACAGCGGCACGACTTCTTTTTCTAGCAGGTCATAGAGGGCATTGGCCTCTACCTCATCCTGATATTCAGGATCTTCGTAGTCTTCACCCGAACCAATGGGCCACCCAGTCGCGACATAATCGGCCTCGTCCCACCAGCCATCCAAAACGCTGAGGTTAGGTAAACCGTTCATAGCGGCTTTCATGCCGCTGGTGCCAGAGGCTTCACGGGGTCGCCGGGGATTGTTGAGCCACACATCACAGCCAGCAACCATCACCCGCGCTACATGAATGTCGTAGTTGGGGACAAAGACAATTGAGCGATCTAAGCCTTCATCGCGGGTAAAGTGAATGATTTGACGAATCAATTCTTTACCGGGTGCATCTTTGGGATGGGCTTTACCCGCAATGACGAACTGCACACGACGGCCAGTACCATTGCCTTCAATAATTTCATGAATGCGATCGATATCGCGCAAAAACAAGGCGGCGCGTTTATAGGTGGCAAAACGACGGGCAAAGCCAATAGTCAATACTTTAGGGTCTAGAACTTCTTTGGCTTTCGCCAGCTCAAGTGGCGAGGCCGCGCGATCTAGCAAGCTCTTTTCTAAATGTTCGCGCACAGACACAATCATCTGCGAACGGCACAGCTCATGGTTACGCCACAGTTCTTCATCAGGAATGGCGTCCACTCTTTTCCACAGCGGGTTAATCGGGCTGGCCTGCGACCAGCTTGGCCCTAAGTAGCGATCGTAAAGTTCTTGGGTAGGTTTAGCGACACAGCTACGGGCATGAACGCCATTGGTAATGGAGGTAATGGGCACCTCACTGATGGGCAGTTGCGGCCACAAACCGCAAAACATGTGGCGGGAGACTTCGCCATGCAAAGCACTTACCCCGTTGACAAAAGCGGCGGTTTTAATGGCTAAGACGGCCATGCTAAAGGGAGCTGACAGGTCACCTGTATTTTCCCGGCCTAGCGCCAAAAATTCTTCGTTGGATAGGCCAAAATGCCCAGCATAGCTACCCAAGTAGTAAAGCACCTTATCCGGGGGAAACAGATCGATGCCAGCCGGGACAGGGGTATGTGTGGTGAACATTTGCCCTGATTGAGCCAGGTAAAAAGCTTCTGAAAAAGTCAGGCTGGTTTCAGCCATTAGCATGCGAATGCGCTCTAGCGCTAAAAACGCCGAGTGTCCTTCGTTCATGTGATAGACCGTCGGTGCTAGCCCTAAGGCTCTGAGCATTCGCACCCCGCCAATACCCAGCATGATCTCTTGATGGATGCGCATATCAATGTCACCGCCATAAAGGCGATCGCAGATATCCTGGTCATACTGATTGTTGGGTTCAATATTGGTATCTAGCAGGTAAAGCGGCACCGTGCCCACCTGCACTCGCCAGATACGGGCATATACGGTTCGTCCTGGATAGTCTACGCCAATGCGCAGTTCCGAACCATCAGGATTGCGCTCTAGGTGTAGCGGCATGTTGTAAAAATCATTGATGGGGTAGCGCTCTTGCTGCCAGCCATCGGCATTGAGGTATTGAGCAAAGTAGCCTTCTTGATAAAGCAGCCCAACTGCTACTAAGGGCAAACCCAGGTCGCTAGCTGATTTGAGATGATCGCCTGCTAAAACTCCTAAGCCGCCGGAGTAGACAGGCATACAAGAAGTCAGACCAAACTCCATCGAAAAGTAGGCGTAGCATTCGTCAGGTGTCGGCTCTTTGCGATGCTTTTTGTACCAGGTACGTTCTTTTAAGTAGTCTTCTAGCCGTTGAGCCGCTCGATCCATTTGGGCGAGAAAACCCTCGTCTTCAGCTACTTCCTGCAGGCGATTTTGATTGATTGTGCCCAGTAGCATGACTGGATTGTAGCGACTAGATTCCCACAGATCTGGATCAAGCCGTCGAAACAAGTCGGTTGTGCCAAAGTCCCAGTCCCACTGTAAGTTATAAGCCAGCTTTCGCAGCGGCTCCAGGCGAGCAGGCAGCGAAGGGGTAACGTTAAAGGTACGAATAGGGCGCATATTATTACTGAATGACTATGTTCGAGCTATGGTTATTCTGCCTGTGAATTGGCTGTCAGGCAGCTTCTCTTAAGACTGTCTTTGAGTTAGCGACTAGATTGAGCTGGGTTAATGGCTGGCGTTTGGCTCATTTTGGCAGCTTAGTAAGCGGCTTTTGCAGCCAATCGCTACACTGAATCATGGGTGGAATTGCGGAACAACTCATGGAATTAACGTCGGCGCTAGCACCTTTTGTCATTACGCTGCGGGAAGGGGTAGAAGCGGCCCTAGTGGTCGGCATTGTTTTGGCTTGCCTCAGCAAGGCTAAACAAACTCAGCTCAATGTTTGGGTCTATGGGGGAGTAGCAGCGGGTTTGGTCGGTAGCCTTTTGATTGGCCTGTTGTTGGGGTTGGGGATTGCTCAAATGCGCAGCTTGCTGCCAACGCTCAACTATTTGATTGAACCTCTGCTGAAGAGTTTGCTAGGGGCGATCGCAATTATTATGCTGAGCTGGATGCTGGTTTGGATGACGCAGCAGGCGCGATCGCTCAAAACGGCTATTCAAGACGATGTGCAAAGCGCCTTGAGTGGTTCTTCGGTGGCAGGGGTCAGTATTTTTAGTTTGGTGTGTGTGGCTGTGCTACGCGAAGGCTTTGAAACCGTGATCTTTTTGTTTACCAGCCTGCAACCTGGTGTCGAGCCGATTGTTGGGGCGGGTGTGGGGTTGTTAGCCGCCGTAGCCGTTGGGTTGGCCCTATTTCGCTGGGGCTTGCAGATCGACATACGGCAATTTTTTCAGGTGATGGGAACGCTGTTGCTGCTGATTGTCGCGGGGCTGGTTGTTTCGGCTTGTAAAAATTTAGATGCGGTTTTTGCCGCCATTAGCCAGCTAGATGTACGCATTTCTGACCTGTGTTTTTCGCGCCAGTCTTGTGTGCTGGGGCCGCTAGTTTGGGATGCCAGCGGCATTCTACCCGACCAGCAGTTTCCCGGAATTTTGCTCAAAACGCTGTTGGGCTACCGAGATCATATTTATCTAGTTCAGCTTGTTGCCTATGCCGCCTTTTTGGGGGGGGTGGGCAGGCGTTATTTTCGCAGCTTGAACGGGCAACCCGCTGGCAAAACGCCAGAAGCTAGCGCTAGCCAATAATCTAGTGACCTTTTGTTCAAGCATCGGCTGAGGGGGTAATCAGCCATTTTTCCAGCATGACTTTCAAATCGTTTAGCCGTACGGGTTTGCTAAGGTAGTCGTCCATTCCGGCTTCTAAGCACTTTTCGCGATCGCCTACCATTGCATGAGCGGTGACGCCAATAACGGGCATCGGTTTTGCCACTTCGTCTAGTTGCCGCAGTCGGCGCGTTGTCTCGTAGCCATCGAGTTCTGGCATTTGGCAATCCATCAGGATGAGGTCGTAGGTCTGCTCAGTCACCTGTTGGAGGGCATCGTTGCCGTTGTCTACTGCATCTGCCTGATAACCCAGGCGTTCTAAGGCTTTTAGCATCAGCTTTTGGTTAACTAAGACATCTTCAACCACTAAAATTCGGGCTGTGGCAGCAGAACGGGTGGGGCTTAAAGGCGGAGTTGAATCACTGTCTATCGGTTTTGGTGCTGGTGTTAAAGCAACTTGAAACCAAAAGGTAGACCCTATGCCTGGATGGCTGTTAACCCCAATTTCGCCGTTCATTAAGTAAACGATTTTGCGACAGATGGCCAACCCTAAGCCTGTGCCCTCATACTGGCGGGAAGCCGAAGCTTCAACTTGAGTAAAGGGTGCAAAAATACGGGCTTGGTCGGCTGGGGCGATCCCGATTCCTGTGTCGCGAACGCTGAAGCCCAATTTCACCGCTGACGCCGCTTCAACCTCAGCTAGCCGCTGAACGCTGACTTCAATTTCGCCGCTCGCCGTAAATTTAATGGCATTGTTGATTAAATTAGTCAAAACCTGGCGCAGTCGCTTAACTGGCCCTTCTAAGTATTGAGGCACTTCCGCCGCGATCGCCGCTTGCAGCCGTAGCCCTTTTTGAGTTGCCTGCGGTTGAAACCGTTCGATCAACTCTTCAACCGTACTGGCTAGATCAAAGGTCGTTGAGTAGAGCTTTAGCTCACCAGCTTCTAGTTTAGACAGATCGAGAATGTCATTAATAATGGCGAGTAGATCTTCGCCACTGTGGGTAATGGACTTGAGATACGAACGCTGCTGCTCGTCGAGGGGGGTCGTTTCTAGCAGTTGAGCAAAGCCGATAATTGCATTCATCGGCGTACGAATTTCGTGGCTCATGTTGGCTAAAAATTCACTTTTGGCCTGATTAGCTTGCAGCGCTTCCGCCACAACCCGCTCTAACGCCGTTTGGGAACTTTCTAGCGCTGCTACCAGCAGGCTATGCCGCAGTTCTTGAGCCGCCTCAACCTCCAGGGGTAGCCAGGGCAAAGAGCGATCGCCCACTTGCTCTTTCCATACCTGAAACGAGCCGCGTGGCCGCAAACGGACGCTGCCCGCTTCATCAACGGCAACCGCCTCGCTAGGATTGCCGCCCCACTCAATGGTGTAGCTTTGCTGCGGGCGAAACCAAACCAGGTGGTAAGCGGTATGGCTCACCTGCACCGAAATAGACAGCAGTCCGCGTACCGGATAAGCAAAGGTCTGAGCCGCCCGATAGTAAGCGGCGAGGTTGTCGGTGTGATAGCTTTCTTGCGCTGCCTGCGTCATCAACCATTGCAGCAGATCGGCCACTTCGGGCAGGGTTGGCGTTTGGCCGACCAGCAAAACCTGATCACCTAAAGCGATCGCCATACCGCTAGCCTGAACCAGGTTAAGCAGCGTTGCTTGATTATTTTTGAGCACTTTTTCAATTTGGTTCGGCTGGCGTGAAAGCGCCTGCCGAAAAGCCCGCTCAATTTGCTGGATCTGTTCGCGATAGTGCTTAAACTCTCGCTCTTGCTGTAAAACCAACTCTACTGATATCAGTTGACCCAGCAGTTCGCAGACTTTGCGCGTAGTGTAGGCGATCGCCTTAGGAACCTGGTGATGGCAGGCAATTAAGCCCCACAAATTTTGCCTATCGACTAGGGGAATCGTCAGCGAGGCTTTGACGCCCATATTGCGCAAATAGGTGCGGTGACACAAAGAAACCCCCCGCAAGTCTGACGCGGTCAAGTTAATAGGCTCAGGTACCGTCGCGGCCAGCAAATCGACGGGCTGATAGTCCAAATCAGGAATGCTGCGTAGCCATTTTTGCGCAAAAATACGCCGTGCCGTTGGTGGAATATCAACAGCCGGATAGCGCAACCCCAAATACGGCTCTAAACCGTCTCGACGGGCTTCAGCCACTACCACGCCACTGTCATCAAAATCAAAGCGATAGACCATCACCCGATCAAAATCGGTCAGTTGCTGCACCACTTGCACCACTTTTTGGCAAGACTCTGCCAGAGACTGGGCTTGCTTAATTTCTACAATTGTTTGCCGTAGCGGGTAATCCAGGTCACGTAAATCTAGCAGCAGTTGGGAAAAAGGCTCTAGTTCTAAAACAACATAGCTGCCTGAACGATAGAGCGTTAGCAGATAGGGGGTGTCGGGTCGCGTTGGGACAGTGCCCCGCAACGGCGGAAATGGCCCAGCCGGATTTTGCGCCAACATCTGCCGAATGGCCTCAGCCACGGCTGGTTGCAAAACAGACTCTAGCGGCTGATGCAGCAAGGCGGGCGGGGAGTGCCCACAATAGGTTGCTATATTGCTGCTAACTTGAACAATCTCTAAGCTGGGCGCTTGCAAAACCAGCAGCGCCCCGTGGGGCTGGATGTGCCCAATCAAATGAGCTGGTTCATCACTGTACTGCGACAAATCGCTAAAATCTACTGCCATGTCTGCAAAGCTACCTACTCTAGAAGCTCTATTTTCCTCAGTGTCTCCGTATGGCGTGAGGAATGCTACAGCTATTGCATAATTTTGATCGATTGGCTCAGCTCAGAGAAAGCTAAGCCGGGAATATTCTTTGACTTTTCATAGTCGGCGCTAGAGAAGCCGGTTCTGAGGGGAAGCTTTTTGCAAGCATCATAGCTAGTCTGTTGAGGTTGGCAGGTAAGCTACTGGCAGTCGTAGCGATCGGGTCTAAAACATCTTAGGCAGTTTGCGATCGCTCCCCGGAACCAGAATGTTAAGTTTTATTTACAATAGAGAAACCTCGGCTCAGGATAGCCCAGGTAGTGAAGTTGGCTGTGCGCTGACGGTGTTGAGACATTATTTTTAATTCAGGCGATCGCCCTAACTGGCAATGGTTCAAACCTCCCCTGCAACCCTTGATTCTGCTTTATCGGCCTCCTCTCTCCAGGGTAGCCCTCTACCTGCTGGCGGGTCTGACCCCAATCGCTTTGATTGGCAGGAAGCCTGGTATCCGATCGCTTACATCAGTGACCTCAAAAAAAATCAGCTCACTCGCTTTGTGCTGCTAGATAACCCTTTGGTGATCTGGTGGGAACCGACCACCGAAACCTGGCGCGTCTTTGCCGATAAGTGTCCACATCGGCTAGCACCGCTTTCAGAAGGGCGAGTAAACGAGGCCGGACAGCTAGAGTGCCCCTATCATGGCTGGGCCTTTTCCGGCGAAGGGGTTTGTGAGCATATTCCCCAACAGCCAGAGACGCTTCAAGCTCACCTTTCGGCGCGGGCGTGTGCCACCTCGCTACCAACGACTATTTGCCAAGATCTATTGTTTGTCTACCCCGGCAACGCCGCCCACGCGGCTCAGGTGCCTGTGCCAGTTATTGAGCCGCTGATAGACGATCCAGAGGGTTGGGTCGTGCTCAACACCTTTCGAGATTTACCCTACGATGCCCTCACCCTGCTGGAAAACGTCTTAGACGCCAGCCACATTCCCTTTACCCACCACAAAACGGTAGGCAAACGAGAAAACGCAGCGCCTATGGCTATGGAGGTACTGGCGGCTGATAAACAGGGATTTCGCGGCATCTGGCCAGAAGGCCCCCGCAAAGGCAAATTGGGTACTCAGCATACGCGCTTTGTGGCTCCGGCGCTGATGTATCACGACTTGACCTCCCAACAGTTTGGCCGTACCCTCACGGTGGTCTATGCTGTCCCCACGCGCAAGGGCGAGTGTCGGCTGTTTGCCCGTTTTCCGTTTAAGTTTTCTGCAAAACTCCCTGGGTGGTTCATTCAGCTAACGCCGCGTTGGTACAGTCACATTGGCAATAACGGCGTTTTAGAAGACGACCAGATTTTTCTACATCTGCAAGAACGGCAGCTAGAAAAAGCAGGCAATAAGCGCTACGCCCAGGCTTGCTATTTGCCTACGCAAGCAGATCGCTATGTGCTGGCGTTTCGGCAATGGGTGCGCGACTTTGAGGCCGATCCGTTTGTCGGCCAGCGCCTGCCGTCTGAATGGTCTAGATCTGCCTTGCTCGATCGCTATCACTCTCATACCCAGCACTGCGGTAGCTGCGCTCCGGCGCTGGCGAACATTCAACGCTGGCGTCGAGTTGCTGCTGGGGTGGCGTTTTTATCTTTGAGTTTGACACCATTAGCGGCGATCGCCTTAGGCAGCGGGCTGGGAACAGGGCTGACCACTTTAGCGCTGCTAGCAGGTGCTAGCTGGTATGGGTTGGGTCGGCTAGAGCGGCGCTTTTATGAAGGACGTTCTGTACCGCCGCGCAACCTCAGCAAAGCCTAGCCCTGCGTCAAAGCTGGGTTGATATCGTATAGAGCGATACCAGAGCGCTAGCCGCCCGCTAACGTCTCTAGGCAGCGGCTGTTTGGCTCAAACAAGAATCATTTGGGCGCAAGCAGGCTCTTGCAGGCGTCAGCTTTCATAAATGCCCGAATTTGCGCCGCGTATCGGTAAATTCTGGGGCTTGTGATTGTGGCAACTGTAAAGCTGGTCTAATATTACAAACAATCCTTATACCGTTGAGTGCCATTAGCCGCATTAAGTAATGCTTGTAAACATGTAGACTCACATAGATGAACCGCCTGTCAGGTAGCTGTTTTCTTCTAAACTGCCAGGTGTAGACAATCTCTCTCTAGGCTTAGTGCCACTCAGTGCCCAAAGGTACTGCTTGTCAGCTAGTCGTTGTCCACAATAGGCATTTTTCTATATGGGTCGGTTGTTCGATTCACTCTTGCTTCAGCCCTTATCTCGGCGGGCTGTGCTTAAGCTTTTTGGTGTGGGCGCTGCGGGAAGCGCGTTAGGGTACAGTCGCTTAGCCAAACCCCAACCCACGATTCACCAGCAAGACGCCCTCTCGTTGCCGCGTCAGATCAGCCGCCCAGTGAAGGTAGCCGTCGTGGGGGGCGGGCTAGCAGGTTTAGCCGCTGCCTATGAACTGAGCCAGCGCGGGGTTGAGGTAACGCTGCTAGAGCGATCGCCGCAGTTAGGTGGCAAAATTGCTAGCTGGGCGATCGAAGTCAACGGAGAGCCGCTGATGATGGAGCATGGCTTTCACGGCTTTTTCCCCCAGTATTACAATCTATTTGGCTTGGTGGATGAACTTAGCATTCAGCAAAATTTTAAATCTCTAAACTTTTATTCGGTTGTTTATAAAGAGCGCTATGAGCCGGAGGTTTTTCGACCTAGCCACTCGGCTTTTCCCTGGAATATTGTCGATTTGGCCGTTTCTTCACCCAATCGGCTGAAGTGGGGTATTAACCTCGCCAAGATCAAGCATTTAGAAGTTTTTCGAGAAATTACAGGCTTTCGCGTCCCTCAAAGCTTTGAGCGCTTAGACAACATTTCGGTGGCGGAGTGGGTCAAAGACGATTTTCCCCGGGGGTTGTATGACCTGTACTTTTTGCCTTTTGCTAAATCCAGTTTGAATGCTCCCGACGTGATGAGTGCGGGAGAACTGATGCAGTTCTTCCACTTTTATTTTTTCGGCAATCCAGAGGGGCTGGCCTTTAACGGCACCTGCCAGGATATGGGGCGCAGTTTGGTACAGCCGATTGCAGAAGCGATTCAGGCCAACGGGGGACGCATTGTTACTGAAGCTACGGTGAGTCGGCTGAGCTGGCAAGACGGTCAGCTAACCGGGCTGACTTTTCAGCAAGGCGATCGCAATAGCAGTAACGTACCTTTTTGGGTCGATCGCAATCCCCTACTCAGCAGCGAGGCAATGAACTATTACGGCGCTGGCGATCGCCTGTTTGCCTGTCAACCAGGGAGCGATCGAGCCTTGTCGCTCACCTGCACACACCAAGGCTGTAGCGTCCATCAAGAGGTGGCAGCGGCAGAGAGCGGATTTTATTGCCCCTGTCACGGAGCGGCTTATAGTGCCAGCGGTGAAGTGCTCAGCGGCCCTGCCCAGCGCAACTTAGCTCAGTTTAAGGTAATCGACAGAAGCGAAAATCAGGTGCAGCTAGTGGCGATCGCCAACGCCGAGGTGCCGCTGACCGAAGAAGCGCTAGAAGCGGACTATTACATTCTGGCAGCCGATATTCCGGGCGTAAAACATCTTTTTAATCTTTCAGAGGGCACGCCTGACGCCACCGTAACCGCCCAGGTTGAAAAGCTAGCCGTTGCTGACCCCTTTGCGGTAGGTCGCTTCTGGTTCGATCGCGACTTTGACTGGGAGCATAGCTGGTTCACCTCGCTTTCAGGCTATCGCCTTACCGATAGCATCACCCTCTATCACCGCATTCAAACCGACTATATTGACTGGGCTAGCAAAACTGGCGGCAGCGTGGTTGAGCTACACGCTTACTGCTACAAAGAAAAAGAATTTCCCACCCAGCAAGACTTACTCAATACCTTTCAAGCTGAGTTGTTTGAAATTGTTCCCTCCCTGCGCGAAGCTAAAATGCTGCATCGCCAACTGGTCAACCAAAAGAACTTCGCCGGATTTCCGCCCGGTAGCTATCCTGATCGCCCTGAAACCGTCACAGCAACCCCAAACCTTCTATTTGCAGGCGACTGGGTAAAAATGCCCTTCCCCTGTGGGCTAATGGAGCGGGCGGTCAGCAGCGGCTTACTTGCAGCCAACGCCATTTGCCAGCAAGAAGGGGTTCAACGACGACCGCTTATGTCGGTCAATCCAGAAGGTCTGTTAAAAATCTAAGAGCGAGCAGATGGACACGACGCAACTAGCCCCCCAAGCCTTAGCCTCTTCTCAAACCGCGATCGCTGCTGATCTTCGTCAACTTGGCATTAACTTTAACCACTGGTATGCGGTCGCCCGCAGCCGCGATCTGACCCATACTCCTTTAGCCGTCACCCTTTGGCAGCAGGCTATTGTGCTGTACCGCGATCGCCAGGGGCAGGTACAAGCGCTCGAAGATCGTTGCCCCCATCGCCAGGTCAAGCTCAGCCACGGTCAAGTCGTCAACGGAGAGATGGAGTGTGCCTATCACGGCTGGCGCTTCGGCCAAGCAGGCACTTGTACCCACGTTCCCTATTTAGCCGACAACCAAAAGCTGCCCACCTGCAAAATTCGGGTCTATCCGGTGCAAGAGCAAAACGGCTTTATTTGGGTCTTTCCGGGTGACGATACCGCCGCTACCGCCAAAGCGCCCCTGCCGCTGCCAGAATGGGATCACCTCAACTACATTGCGACCGTGGCCATTATCGAAGCGGAAGCCCACTATTCCTTCTTAATCGAAAACCTGATGGACATGTACCACGGGCATCTGCACGACAGCTATCAGGCTTGGGCAGATCCGGTTTTGCAAGACTTAGCGGCAACCAGCGAGGCGGTTCATGCCCACTACGCCGCCCAAAGCTATTACAAAATTGACAAAATTTGGTCGGTTTCCCAGCTCTTTTTTCCAGCCCTGCGCCGACTGCATCCTGAGCCACTAGATGTCAGCTATCTTTACCCCAACTGGCGATCGACCTTAGGCCAAGATTTTGTCATTTGTTGCCTGTTTTGCCCCCAAGGGCCAACCCGCACCCGTGCTTTTTTAATTCACTTCACTTCGCTCAATGCCTTTCACCGCCTTCACAAGCTGCCTGTGTGGTTCCGGCGCTGGGTGCGAGATAGCTTGTTTGGCTCAGCCCAAAAATTGCTAGATGGCCTGGTTGAACAAGATGTGGTGATGATTGAAGAAGAGCAACAGTCTTACTTGCAAAACCCGCAGCGGCGGGGGCCAGAACTCAACCGCGCTTTACTCAGCGTGCAGCGCTTGATTCGGCAGCAGGCGCAGGCGGGTGAGTAGCCGCAAGCGATCGCCGCAGCCAGAGAACCATACCCGTGGGTTTGAACACCCGTCTGGGGGTATTTGCCGTTGGCGCGCTCGGCTAACTTTAGCGTATGGCTGGCAGGGTCGGGGGGAACAAGATGGTCGTGACTGAGAGTGAGGCTTTGCCGCTAGCGGAACAGGGGAACGCTGGCAAGTTGCAGCGGCGGCTTTCGCTGGTGTTTGTACTGTTTGGCATGGCGGTACGGCTGGCGCACTACGGCAGCAATCGTTCGCTATGGATTGACGAGTCATTTCTAGCTGCCAATATTCTCAATCGCTCTTACGGGGAGCTGCTTTCTAGGCTGGATTATGAGCAGGTTTCCCCGCCGCTTTTTCTATGGCTAGAAAAACTATGTGTGCAGCTTTTGGGCAATTCAGAATATAGCCTGCGCTTGCTGCCCTTGGTTGCCAGCTTGGTAGCTATGGGGTTGTTTTATCGTCTGGCTGATCGGGTCAGCCAGGGCTGGGTAACGCCAGTTGCGATCGCCCTATTTGCTGCCTCACCTCATGTCATTTATTTTGCGGCTGAGGTCAAATCCTATGGGGTGGATATTGCGATCGCGCTGGTGTTGTTTTTGGCGCTTTGGGCTGCTCAGAGTCCGCTCAGCCGTCAGAAAAGCTTGCAGCTAGGAAGTTTGGGCGCAGTTTGTATCTGGTTGTCGTATCCCAGCGTTTTTATGCTGGCAGCGATGGAGAGCGTCACGCTGCTACAGGTGCCGCCTAAACAGCTAAAAACCGTTTTGCGCGATCGCGCTGTTATGTATGGCCTATGGCTGAGCAGCTTTGGGGCGTTTTACGTTTTAATTATCGAGCGCACCAAAACGGATTTGGTCGATAACTGGGACAGTCGCTTTCCCAATTCTTGGCTGGACATCGGCTGGATCTTTGACTCATTAGGCCGCTTTTTTCATGAACCATTGGGCTTTGCAAGCTATGGCGATGGAGCCGCTTTGATCGCCTTTGGGCTAGGGGGCGTTTGGCTCTATCGCCGCAGTCATCGCCTGCTTGCCTATTTAATTGCACCGCTGCTGGTGACGCTGCTGGCAGGCTATCTGCACCAGTATCCCTTTTGGGAGCGGCTAGTTGTGTTTTTGGTTCCTTTTCCGCTGGTGCTGATTGCGGTGGGGATAGTGGGGTTAACTGCTCAGCTACAGCGGCGGCGCTATGGGGTTGGCTGGGTGGGCTTATTGATGCTGATTTTGCTGGTGTTTACCCCAGTCAGTGCTGCGACCCAAAAGCTACTCCATCCGGAACAGTTTTTGTTTCAGCATGTGCGTCCGGTCATTGAGCATATTCGAGCGAACTGGCAACCGAGCGATCGCCTTTTTGTTTTTTCTAAGGCTAAAAGCCAGTTTATTTACTACAGCCAACGCTATGGGTTTGCGGCTGCAGATTACGAAGTTGCCAGCTTTGAAGCCCGTCTACCCCAGCTTGATGAATTCAATACTGAATCTTTAGCGGCTTATCGAGTGGCAATGGATCGCTTGCTGCTAGAACTCGAACCGTTGCGAGGGCAACCGCGAGTTTGGCTATTGCTCGCCCGCGATCGCTTAGGCACCGCAGGCGCTTTAATCACCGACTTAGATCACCATCTCGGCCAGCGTTTAGACATTGTCAGCGCTCCAGAATCAATCGGCTTGCTCTACGATATGCGCTGATGCGATCGCCGCTTGTAATTCGGCCTTTTTACAGATGGCTGATAGGTTAGAAGAGGTGATTCTAACTTTGGCTGCACTCAATTAAACCCATGACTTCCTTTACTGGCTTGCCGCTGCATCAGCAAACCTACTCGCTGCAGCACGAAGCTCTGATTGATTTACTCGCCACCACTGAAAACTTATTAATCATTCAAGACCTCGACGGCGTCTGTATGGGGCTAGTTAAAGATCCGCTGCACCGCCAGATTGACCCCGCTTATGTGGAAGCCACTCAAGCCTTTGACGGTCATTTTTTTGTTTTAACCAATGGCGAACATATTGGTCAGCGCGGGGTTAACGGCATTGTCGAACGCGCCTATGCAAACCATCCTATTTCTTATTTGCCAGGGTTAGCGGCAGGCGGCGTACAGTGGCAAGATCGCAGCGGTGAAGTGCTGCACCCTGGGGTTAGCGATGAAGAATTAAGCTTTTTGACAGCCATTCCCGATCGCATTCAGCAGCGTCTACGTCAGTTCTTTAGCGATCGCCCCACCGACCTGACGCCAGAACAGCTCGAATTTTGCATTGAAGCCTCAGCGCTCGATAACAAAGCCTCGCCAACGGCCAACCTCAATACGTTTTATGAGGCTCTGGGCAACGGCCATGAAATCTACATCGCTTTGCAGCACGAAATGCAGGCACTAATGCGCGAGTTGCTGGCAGAGGCTGCTCAAAAAGGCTTGAGCGATTCTTTCTTTGTCCACTACGCGCCGAATCTAGGGCGTGATACCAGCGGCACAGAAATTGTCTGGTTTAGCCAAGGCAACGAGTCAGGTACAACAGACTTTCAGTTCATGCTACGGGGTGCGGTGAAGGAAGCAGGCGTGTTAGCGATTCTTAACCGCTACTATCATCAGCGCACAGGTACCTATCCCCTGGGGGCGGCCTTTAACTCTCGGCAAGCTCCTCACGATCACCAAATGCTGCTGCAACGGGTGCAAGAAAACTTTGACCCGGCTACCATGCCGCTGATAGTAGGGGTAGGTGACACCGTCACCAGCAAGATGGTAGAAGAAAACGGCGAGCTACAGGCTAAACGAGGCGGCAGCGATCGCAACTTTTTGCAGCTGATTCAAGACATTAACCTGCATTTTGGTAAAGGCAATCTGGTTGTTTATATTGACAGCAGCGGCGGTGAGCTAAAAAATCGTCAGGCCATTCAGGTGGCAGCGGTCAATGGTAAACCTGAGGTTGTTCAAGGGCCGTGCGATCCGCGCGATACCACCGATCCGCTGAAGTTGAATTTGGTTTTTCCCGGCGGCTACCAGCAATACTGCGCGGCTTTCAAAACAGCAGCTAAACGACGGCAGACCTGAAGAACGCCTTCACAGAATCTTTCCTGCGATAGGCCAATTCAACCCCGCTTTCTCCTAAGCTGAGGCCAAAGCGCTAACCAGAGGATTGCAATGCGTCAACTGCTAATTCAGGTGCCGCGTGGGCAAGGAGCGCAGGTATTATCGCTTGCTCAAAAGCACCAGGGTGCCAATTTAGCGCAGTTAGAGGCTAAAGAACCCGACAGAGTCATAGATCTGGTCATTGCTTACCTCCCCAATCGCCAGGTAGAAAAGTTGCTGGATGATTTAGAGGCGTTACCAGCGGTTAAAGTCACCCTCGTACCCAGCGGGATGATGCCGCTACAGCCACCCGCAGACGAAGCGCCGCAGCAGGTGACTAATGTGCAGGCTCGCAGCCCCATTGAGATTTTTTTGGCAGGGTTGCAAAGTATTGGGTCGTGGTCTAGCTTTTTAGCCTTTGCCGCGATCGCTGGCGTGATTGTCTGGATCGGCTTATTTACCAACAGTAGCTTTTTGCTGGTTGCTGCCATGCTGATTGCTCCTTTTGCTGGCCCAGCCATGAACGTGGCTATTGGTACTGCAAGAGGCGATCGCCGCCTGCTGCGCCGGAGCTTGCTGCGTTACTTCTGTGCTTTGGCCGTCACCATCGCGACAGCCGCCTTACTCAGCCTGGTTTTTAACCAGCAAAACGCGACAAACGCAATGGTGGCCAACAGTCAGATATCTGTAGTAGCCGTCTTACTACCGCTGACGGCAGGCGCTGCCGGAGCGCTGCAATTAGTGCAGTCTGAGCGCAGTAGTTTGGTTTCTGGAGCCGCCGTAGGTATGCTGGTCGCTGCGTCTTTGGCTCCGCCAGCGGGGCTAGTGGGCATGTCGCTAGCTTTGGGCGAGTGGGATATGGCTAAAAGTGGCGCTTTTTTGCTGATTCTACAGCTAGCAGGCATTAATCTGGCGGGAGCGGCTGTCTTTCGCCTGTATGGGCTGTCACCGCAAGGCGCACGCTACAAACGCGGCGATCGCATTGTCTTCCCCGTCGTCCTAGCTTTGACAGGCACTATTTTAGCGGGATTGCTGACCTGGCAATTCAGCCAACCGCCCAACCTACAGCGATCGAGCCGGGTGCAATCAGCCGTCGAGGTTATTCAAAATACGCTCCAGCAAGACGATACGGTTTATCTAGTTGAAGCAAATGTTCGCTTCACACGAGCCAGCATTCCAGGACAAAACACGCTGCTAGGGGTGATCTATGTTCAGCCTCAGGCGCAGACATCGCTGAGCGATCAGACCTTAAGCGAACGGCTGAGTCGCCAAATTCAACAAGATTTGCTTGCACAGGGATTCAACGTCACCCCTCTCATTAACGTCATCGTCCTCAGCCCCCCTGCGGCCAGTGGGTCTTGAAGCCTTCACTGCTATGGGTGATTCTCTCCACCCAGCGTTAACCTTGTTCACAAAATTTGCTATATTAAGGTTTCGGAATGGCGGCATGGCCAAGTGGTAAGGCAGAGGATTGCAAATCCTTTATCCCCAGTTCGAATCTGGGTGCCGCCTTTGAGGATTAACGCTCGTTAAAGGTTGACGGCTAAAGGCAGCGGGCAGAATGAAAAGTTCTTTGTCAGGGCTTTTAGCTGTTTAAGTGTTTCAACGCTAACGGCTACAGCCATCACCCTGCTTTGGTCAGTCTCCAAAAAATGACGAATTTACGTCATTTGAGCCGACGAGAAATCAAGGGTTGATCTCAGTTTGAGCCATCGCCTCGTCGTTTTAGAGTTCGCCAAAAAGCTGGGTGAAATAATACTGCCCTTGGGCGTCTTGGGCAATGCCAATGCCTGTCTGGCTGAAGTCTCCCAGCATGTTTTGCCGATGCCCAGGGCTTTGCTTCCAGCCTTCTACCGCTTGCGCTGCCGGATCTTCAAACCCCGAATTAAACGCCACATTTTCTGCGGCTGAGCGTAGCGGCAACGTTTGGCGAATAGCCGCCACCCGCTGGGAAAAGCCGTCGTGGCTAAGTCCGCCAGCTTGCGCCATTGCTTCGCTATGCTGACGAGCTTCAGCCGACATTAGCGGCTGCAGGCTTAAAGGTGCAAGTCCTTGCGATCGCCGAAATTCGTTTACCTGCTGATGAATGGTTTGAACCATGTCAGGAAAATTGGCCGCTGGCGGGGTAGCCGCCGTCGGGGGCGTGGCCGCTGTAGTGGGAGTAGAAGTTGGGGTAGAAGCAGCCGAAAGCTCTGCCGGACTTACCGTACACCCCGCCGAGAGCAAGGCTGTTGCTAGTGTCAAAGAAACCAGTATGGGGTTCACAAGTATAGTTTGGGGAAACAGTTTTTCTATTAGGCCGCAAAAAGCGTCAGACCACCTCTTGAAAACGATAGAAAATCTGCTGACATCCCTCAATTTTTTAGCCCCCTGCCGCTAATCTCTCCGGTGGTAAAACCGGGTGACGCTATGGCAACTAGCGCTCAGGCACTTAAATGACTAAAGCCGCTGGCAGAAACTTTGTATTCGGCCTGTAGCCTGCTGTTTTTGCCTTTAGCTATACTCCGTAACATTACAGTTAATGCCCGATCGCGAATGGGTACACTCCCCTCGGCCTGCAAATCAGTGAGATCTCGTTAAGATGTCTGAATCGCCTCAGTCTGCCTATCGATCCAGTTTGTATGAGCGCTACGCTACGACCCACTACGCCCCCGCCGCCGGACTAACAGACAAACTCTCTCTGTATCGAGCCAAGCAATATAGTCGATATTTTGGGCCTTATCTACCCGCCGATAAAGCAGCCCATATTTTAGAAGTTGGGTGTGGCGATGGCTCGTTTTTGCTGTGCTGCCAACAGCACGGCTATAGCCAGGTAAAGGCAATTGATATTTCGCCTGAGCAAGTTGAAATTTGCCACCAAAAAGGCTTTCAGCAAGTTGTTTGTGCCGATATTAACAGCTACTTTACGACGCAGACAGACAGCCTAGACTGCGTTGTCATGAGCGATGTGCTAGAACATCTGAGCAAGCCAGAGGTCATTCAAACGCTAAAGGCCATTTTTCAACACCTCAAGCCGGGGGGTAAGCTGATTGTTCGGGTGCCGAATTTGAGCAATCCGTTCAATCTCAAAACCCAGTTTGGCGATTTTACCCACGAGACTGGCTTTACTCAAAGTAGCCTGCAGCAGGTGTTTCAGGTGGCTGGGTTTCAGGTCGAAACTGTCCACGGCGAGTTTTCAGAACACGCCAATCGCTGGAAGCGCCTTTGGTATGACCAGATTGTTTGGAACGCTTTTCAAGCTTTTCTCAAAAACACCATGCATTTAACGACCGAGGTGGTACGCGGCAAAAATCTTATTGCGGTTGGCTTTAAAGCAGCCAGTAAGATTTCCTAACGCTGTTTTAAGGTGTCAGTTTTTTAACTTGCAGTAGCATAATTGCGATCGCCAACCGTCTAAACACTGATGTAGTTGAGTTTGAGGCAGGCGATCGCTATTTTTTGCTGGCTAAAATCAGGCTCATTAAAAGCCAAAAACATGAGAATGAAGGTAACAGGCGATCGCCAATTCTCATAAATGCGTTCTGGGGTTAGTCGCTGCTGTTGCCGCCCAATCGGGTCTACAGAAAAGGTTGAGTTGGCCTGACTGGGGTTTATGAGTCGGCGTGATCCTGAAAGAAGCATTAAGCAATACCAAAAAAACCAGCCTTTATAAATAAATGTTGCAGCTTCTTGATCTGCTTGCTAGCTTGTGAATGCAGTTGCTTCTAACATTGATCCAACCTTTTAGGAGGCTACTTTCTATGAACTGCATCCGCTTCAACTGGGTGAGGAATTAGCGCAGGTAGGCCCAACCGTGGGCATAGCCCTAATTCTGTTTGCAATTTCACAACTGTCTGAACCGCAAAGCTGCTCGTGGGAGCAATAGGCAGCTTGTGAATCACCGACTTTAGGAGATTTGTCATGAACATTCAAGGAAAGACGGCTCTGGTGACCGGAGCCTCGCGCGGCATTGGCCGAGCGATCGCGCTAGAACTGGCTCACCAAGGCATCCGCCGGATTATTTTAAGTGCCCGTAACCGCCAAAAGTTAGCTGAGGTTGCCACTGAAATTGCGGCGTTGGGGGTAGAAGTTGTGCCCCTCTGCTGTGATTTGACCCGACCTCAAGAGGTGAGCATTGCCATTGCCCAAGCTTGGAAGAGCCACGGCCCCATTCATCTACTAGTCAACTGCGCTGGAGTGGCTCACCAAGCTCCGTTTTTGAAAACCCGATTGCCGCAGGTGCAGGCCGAAATTGATACAAACTTGATTGGCCTATACACGGTAACGCGTCTGGTTGCCCGTCGCATGGCGACGCAACGAGAGGGGTGCATTGTCAATGTCTCTAGCCTGATGGGGAAGGTCGCCGCGCCAACAATGGCTACCTACTCAGCCACGAAATTTGCCATTTTGGGCTTTAGCCAAGCCCTGCGCCATGAGCTAGCAGGTCATAACGTCGAGGTGGTGGCGCTGTTACCGTCTCTGACCGATACCGACATGGTGCGCCACTTTGACTGGTTTCGAGGAGTGGTGCCAATGACCCCGCAGCAAGTAGCCCAAGCCTTGATGCGGGGGTTGCAACAAGGCAAGTCAGAAATTGTAGTGGGTTGGCAGGGGCGCTTAGCTCTGTGGTGCGATCGCCTAGCACCTTGGTTTTTGAACTGGATGTTGCGGGTGACTTCTCCGCGGATAAAACGGGCTGAGCGATCGCCAAAAAGATTCTCAACCCCGCTTTATCAAGAAGGTTTATAAAGCCTGATAGCCGCCGCCCTCTCAGAGGGCGGCAAACCCTATCCTCTTTTGGGGATCTAGGCCAAAACGACGTAAATTCGGCGATTTGGCCTACGAGCCGTCAAGCTCTGCCCCCCGTTTGATAGAAGACGGCTATGCTGCCGCCACCGCCAAAGCCCCATCCGCAACGGCAATACCCGGTAGCGCGTTCAGCTCAGCTCCACTCAGTGGCTCGCCACCATATCGCCCTGCTAACCGCGCCAAAGCCCCGGTAAAAGCGGCGTTGTAGTCTAGAGCTACCTCGTTAGAGATATAGTCTGTGCGGGCATCTTCGTAGGCAAAGTCGCTGGCCGACTTAGGGCCACCAACCAATGCCCCATAGAGAATATGGTCGTTGACCGCCGGATCTGAAATATTTGTCGTCCCTGAAGCGGCTCGGTGATGCGGATTGAGCGCATAACTTTCGCCAAAACCCACCATGTAGCTAAACTGTCGCGGGTTGTCGCCCAAAATATAGTCAATCTGCTGCGTTGCAAAGTGGCTGTATTGGCCACCGGGGTCATTCACCGTATCGCTGTAGATGCCCGCCAGAAAAGCCGTGTTGGCACTATAGCGCAGGGAACCCCACTGATCTAGCCAAGCTAGCCCTCCTTCGGTGTAGGCAACGCTCCCCCCCGGTAACCAGCTATTGAGCCAGGTTTCTACCTGATTCCGGTAACGAGCCGCGCCTGTTTCTTGCGCCAACATCACGGCTGTGCCGTAGGATTTGTTATCCCAGCTTTGCGTCCAGCCGGGGCCAATGCTGGTATAGGCCGACTCAGCCTTATTCAGGTAGGTAACATCTGACTGACCGCTCGCTTCTAGCGCTTCGTGCAGCCAGATGGCTCCCCAAGCTAACTCATCCTGGTAGCCACTCCAAGAGTTATAAAACTGAGCGCTGTTGGGAATCGAATTAGAATAACTGCCGCGATAGGTATCGGCAAAGGTATAAAGCTGTTCAGCATTTTGCAATAGCTCATCTGCATAAGCCGCATCGCTAGGCCGAAACACAATAGAAGCCGCTGCCAGCGCCGCTGCCGCCTCAGCCGCCAGATCTGAACCGGGATGGTCGCGATCGATTTTGAACGCCGGACGGGGCATGGTCATTTCTTCGGGGGCACCCCAGTAGCTGTGATCGACATTGCCATCACCTACCTGCCCCCAAAAGGCTTGAGTGCCCTGGCTATCGGTCACATGGGCTTTCAGCAGATAGTCAGTGCCCCACTTGATTGCCGCTAGTGCCTCATCTAGCTGCCCCATCTGGCTATAGGCGTCACCATACGCCTGAACCCCCCAGCTCAGCAGCGTCATTGAAGCGGCCATCGGCAGGCCAAATTTGACGTGATCGCCTGCGTCGTAGTAGCCGCCTGTGAGGTCAACGCCCACCGCTGCTCCGTCGGCAAGGGCTGAGTCTCCTCGCCATTCAATCCGATGGTCGGCTGGCAATGCTCCCGATCGCTGGGCTTCATAAAACAGAAAAGATTTTTGCAGGGCTTCTCCATAGTTAAAAGCACCCGTTCCTGAATTGGCAGGCGGGGGCAGCGGGGTTGGGGGCGGCGGGGCGACAGGTGGCGGCACAGGAGCAGGTATAGCAGCCACGTCATTATCTACAATGCTGCCACTGCCTTGGTTGTCCGTTAGGCGAGCGCCGCTGGCATTGCTCAGCTTTAGGGTTAACGTTTCTGACGGCTCTACTTGGGTGTCGTCTACAGTGGGCACTGAGATTGTCTTTTGGGTTTCACCGGGGGCAAAGGTGAGTTGACCGCCTGTTGGCTGAAAGTCTTGCGAAGCCTGGGCGCTACCGTTTTCAGTGGTGTAGTCGAGCGTAACCGGGGTAGCACTTGCCTGAGAAAGCGACACCGTAAAGTTGAGGTTGCTGCCTTCGGTTGCTGTGGCATCGCTAATGGTTACTGTAGGCGGCGGTGGGGGCGTTGGCGAGGCAACGATCGGCGGGTCGGCCTCTAGCAGGCGCAGGCGGGTCGGCTGGTTAGAGCTGCCTTCAGGCTTTTGACCGTTAAAGCCAAAGCGAACACTCTCTCCGGGGGCAATCGAGCGGTTCCAACTGAGATTAGAGACGCTGTAAGTATTGCCCGTTTGGTTGAGGTTGCCATTCCAAAGGTGCGCAATTGTAAACGGCGCTTCAAAGGCTACCTGCCATTGATCGATCGCTTGGGTACCCGTGTTGGTGATTATGATTTCGGCAGTAAAGCCTGTGCCCCAATCATTGAGAAGGTTGAATTCTACTTTATTCATCACTTGCAGATTTAAGATATGTCTAGGCGATCGCGCCCGATTGACAGCCTCAAGCCACCGCTAACCAGTCTGTTTGCGGCCAAGGCGATCGCATCAATCCATGACGCTTATCCTGCACCCGGGTAGATGCCGAAATCGGTTTGAGAAGGCGGTAGTCCCGTAGACGAGCTAAACAAAACCAGCTCCAGAACGGGTATTTAGAAACTAGGGGAGGGCTTCGGTTGTAATAGACCCAGAATTGACCAACGAGTTCCGGTCAATGGCTCGTTAACCGGATAACTCAGGCTCTAAACTAGAGCCGCCGACCAAACAACAGCGATCGCTACCAGATTTGAGCCACTCAAATAGCGGCAACCCCCTAACAAAAAGCCGCCTGCCCGCTGCCCTTACCCTTATGCGTTAGCTCTACCACCCGACCGTACCTTGTCCCCCAGCCATGGATCGCAACATTTCTCAGCCAAACCAGCCCACCCAGTTTTGGCGAGTGCTGGCCAACTCTCCTCATAGGGCGATCGCCTTGGTTTTTGGGCTTTCGTTTCTGGTTACGGCCAGCATGGGTTCGCTGCACTGGCCAGTGCCGCTTATTCACAACGAGTTTGCTCATTTGCTCACGGCAGACACAATTGCCTCTGGCCGTTTCGCCAATCCTACCCATCCCCTTTTTGCTTTTTTTGAAAGCATACATATTTTGCAACAGCCTAGCTATGCGGCCAAGCTACCGCCAGGAGCCGGACTTTTTTTGGGGCTGGGTCAGCGATTGGGGGGGGATCCGGTGTGGGGTATTTGGCTAACCACGGCGATCGCTACCAGCGCTGTGTACTGGGCGCTGTGGGGTTACTTTAAATCGCCGTGGGCGCTGGGGGGAACGGGTTTAATCTTTTTAGATATTGGCATTTTGCACCACTGGTCGCAGTCTTATCGAGGGGCGATGGTGGCCGTGCTGGCAGGGGCGCTGATGTGGGGGGGGCTGATCCGCCTGATCCGCAGGCCAAAAGCGGTGAATGCCATTTTGCTAGCTATTGGCCTGGGTCTATTAGCCAATACCCGACCGCTAGAAGGGCTTTTTTTTGCCCTACCAACGGCAGTGGTGCTAGCTGGCTGGCTGCTACAGGCTCCTAATCGCCCTATGCTGAAGCGACGCTGGCAGCGCGGTGGCCTGCCGTTGCTGGTGGCTTTGGTGCTGGTGAGCAGCTTGACGATGGCCTACAACAAAGCCGTGACGGGCAACCCGCTGAAATTTCCCTATTCAGTCTACGAGCAGCAGTATACGGTTGTGCCTGCTTTTTTGTGGCAAGACTACCGCCCTGTCCCCGACTTTCCCAACCAGCAGTTGCAGAAATATAGCGACTGGCAAGCTGAGCGCTTTGAGCGTATGCGGCAAAAGCCCCTCTGGCGTATCTTAACCCTGCGAACTGAAGATCTGCTGTTTGACGCCGCCAATGCCTGGTTTTGGATATTTTTGCTGATTATACCGCTGGTTTATTCAGCCTGGATTCGGCAGCCGTGGTTACAGCTAGCTTTTATCTCACTGCTGTTGCTGCTGTCTACACGCTATTTGATTTTGCCGAATCGGCCTGATCAGCTAGCACCGGGCACAATTGCGATCGCCTTACTGATGACCGCCTGTGTCCAAAAGCTGGTGCAGGCGGCCGCGCAGCGCTCAAAGCAAAAAAGTCGCTGGCCGTCTTGGCAGCAAGTTTTGTTGATCGCCTTTTTGCTCTACCTTTTGCTCAAGCTGCCCTATAAGTATGCCAACCCCGGCTTTATCAACGGTGGCGTTTCCGAAACGCCTCGTGCTCGTCTGGTAGAAGTGCTCACGGCGTTACCGGGTAAAGACGTGGTTATCGTCCGCTTCAATCCTCAAACTTCTTATAAAGAGGCTTGGGTTTATAACCCTGCCGATATTGACAGTGCCACCATTATTTTTGCCAACGATTTGGGAGATGAAGCCAATCGGCAGCTTTTAGACTACTACTTAGAACGCCAGTTCTGGCTACAAACGTTTGATGCTCAAGGGCAACCGCTACCGATTCAGCCCTATCTATCCGCTTCAGACTGAATTGAGCCGTTGGTGTAGCATTTGCAGCAGGTCTTCGGTGGTAAACGGTTTGGCCAAAAATTGCTGAAACCCCAGCGCCTTGGCTCTGGCAACGGCTTCTTTAGAGGTCAGGCCACTCATGGCGATCGCGCAGACATCAGGCTTTAAGCGGTTCATTATCGTAATTGCGGCTAACCCATCCATCACAGGCATCATTAAATCCATCAGCACTACGGCAATTTTGTCTTTGTGGTCAGCAAAAAGGGTGATCGCCTCCATGCCATCGCTGGCAGTCAGCACCTGGTAGTGATAGGTTTCTAGCGTTGCTTTGGTAATTTCGCAAATGGCCAACTCGTCATCTACCACCAGCACCAGCTGCTGCTGCCCAACCGGAAGCTCGGCACCGGGGGCAACAGGCGGCGCGATCGCAGCCTGACTAGCGGGCAAAAAGATTTGAAACTGGCTGCCCTGATCAACCTGGCTCTGAACATCCAAAAAGCCGCCGTGGCTTTTGACAATGCCCAAGACTGCCGAAAGCCCCAACCCCGTACCCTGGCCAATGGCCTTTGTGGTAAAGAACGGATCAAAAATACGCTGAATCACCGCTTCTGACATGCCCGTTCCCGTATCGCTCACACTCACTACCACATAAGCACCGGGTTTAGCCTCCAAATATCGTCTAGACGCTGCTTGGTCAATCAGGTGATTCTCAGCTCGGATCAACAGTTCGCCGCCTGTCGGCATGGCATCGCGAGCGTTGACGCAAAGGTTAACAAACACCTGATGTAGCTGGGTCGCATCACCGGAAACAGCCCAAAGATGGGTCGGTACATCCAGGCAAACCTGAATCGACTTGGGCACCGTCTGCTGGATAATGCGTTTCACTTCTAGCAGCAGGTGTTTAAGCTGCAAATAGCCGCGTTTGCCCTCTACGCCTCTGGCAAAAGACAAAATCTGCTTAACCAGGTCGGCTCCTCGCTGGGCGCTATTGTCTAAGGTTTTGAGCAGATCTTGTGACTGCTCATCCAGGTTAGTGATCTTGAGAGGCAGCAGCTTTACCACCCCCAAAATGGGGGTCAAAATGTTGTTGAGGTCGTGGGCAATACCGCCTGCTAGCGTCCCCAGACTTTCTAGGCGCTGCGCTCGCAAAAACTGCGCCTCTAGCTGCTTTTTCTCTGTAATGTCCATGTGAATGCCAATCAGCCGCTGCGGCAAGCCACTGGCATCCCGCAGTAGACTGCTTTTGACGGTTATCCAGCGGGTTTCGTTGGGCACTGAGCTAATGCGAAACTCAATATCTAAACCATGGCCGCGACTGACGGCTTGCCAGATGGCTGACTCAACCGTGGCGCGATCGTCAGGATGAAGTGCTGCCAGCCAATCGTCATAGTGCTGAGCCGTCAGGCCGTACAATTCTTCTAGTTCAGCGCTCCAGGTGATGGCATTAGAGCGAATATGCCACTCAAATGTGCCAATTTTGGCCGCTTGCTGAGCTAAAACTAGGCGTTCTTGAATTTGCTGGCGTTGGGTCACCTCTCGCTGGAGCTGCTCGTTGGCGGCTTTGAGTTCAGCGGTGCGCTCTTGTACGCGCAACTCCAAAATTTCGTTGGCAGCTTGCAAAGCCTGGGCAGATTGCTTGCGCTCGATCGCATAGCGCAGCGATCGCACCAGACTGTCTTGGTTCATCTGGCGCTTAAACAAATAGTCTTGAGCGCCACGCCGCACGGCTTCTACGGCTAACTCATTGTCGTTGGTGTTGGTTAGCACCACAATCGGCAAATTGGGAGCCTGCTGCACCAAAGCCTCTAGAGAAGCCAGCCCAGTACTATCGGGCAGGGTCAAATCTAGCAAAATACCGTTGAAACAGCCTGACTGCAACTGGGCGATCGCCTCAGATAGCCGCTTGACATGAGTAAGCTGAAAGCGGCTAAACAAAGAGCCTTTGAGCAGTTCTTGTAAAAGTCTGGCTTCTGCTAGATTGTCTTCTACCAGCAGCAGATTAACAACCGACTGGCTCTCTAAAGGTCGGGTGGTAGCGTGGCAGTCTCCAACCAAAATTCCTCAATCCCCCGAACAATTTTGAATAGCTGTGCCAGATTGCGCGACTTTGAGATGTAGCAATTGACGTGTAGATCGTAGCTTTTAAAGATGTCCTCCTCGTTGCGTGAAGTGGTTAGCACAATGATAGGAATATGCTTGAGAGCCGGATCGGTCTTGATTTCGGCCAAGACCTCCCGGCCATCTTTTCGCGGCAAGTTCAAATCGAGCAGGATGAGATCGGGACGGACTGCGCCAGCGTGATCCCCATCCTGCCGTAGATACTCCATTGCCTCAATCCCGTCGCGGGCCACGACGACCTGACACTGCAAGGATGTGCTTTTGAGCGCTTCTTGAATCAGGCGAATATCTCCCCGATTATCTTCGATTAAAAAGATAGTTGGCTGATTTGTGTCCGTTGCCATGATGGCGATCGCGGCCTCCTACAGGGATGGTGAAATAGAAGGTAGCGCCTTGCCCCAGCGCTGAATCGACCCAGATTTGACCTCGGTGGCACTCAGCAATTTTCTTGCAAATAGCTAACCCCATACCAGAGCCAGGATATTCATCGCGCGTATGCAAACGCTGGAAAATGACAAAAATGCGATCGGCAAACTGGGGATCAATGCCAATGCCATTGTCTTTGACCGAAAACAACCAGGCATCTTCTTGACGTTGAGCGTTGATATGAATGCGCGGCGGCTGATCGGGCTGCTTAAACTTGATAGCATTGCCAATCAGATTTTGAAAAATCTGCATAAGCTGCGTACTGTCAGCCACAATCGTTGGCATCGCCTCAAAGATGATTTCAGCTTCCGTCTCTACAATGCGGCGGCGTAAATTGTTGAGCGCCTGCTGGAGCGGCTCTTCTACGTTAGTTAACTGCCACTCAATGCCTTTGAGGTCAACCTTTGAGTAAGCCAACACATCATCAATCAGCGTTTGCATCAGGCTCACCCCTTCAACCGCAAAGCCAATAAACTCTTTCGCATCCTGGTCTAGAGCGGCGTCGTAGCGCATTTCTAACAGTTGCACAAAGTTAGCTACCTGGTTGAGCGGCTCTTGCAAGTCATGAGACGCTACATAGGCAAACTTCTTCAGTTCGGCGTTAGAGCGCTCTAGGTCTTGGGTTAACAATGCCAGTTCTTCAGCTTGCCGCAACACAATGTTGACAATGGCCTTGCGAAGTTCTAGCGTCGCTTTAATTTCTACTGGCTTCCAGGGTAGCGACTTCAGCCGCACGGTTTCTTTCCACAGTTCAAACGACTGGCGCGGACAGAGGCGCAGATTGCCAGCGTCATTTTTTAGCTCGTAGGCGTTGTTAGGATCACCCCCCCAATTGACAGTCTGCAAAACTTCAGGGCGGAACCACAGCACATAGCTACGTTTGGAAAAGGGAATCGCCAATAAGCCGCTGGCTACATCCTTAAAACGTTCAGCGTCAGAGTAAACCAGCGGCAGAGAATCGGTGTAAAACACTTCTTCGTCCACGTTTTTGGCTAACCACTGCACCAGGTAGTTAAGTTCTTCTTCAGCAGGTGTGCGACCCAGGGTCGTCCACTGACCGTTGAAGCAAATAGCCGCCCCTTGAGCGCCCGCCAGCGCTAGCAAATTCGGCTGATAGTGAACTAAGCCATTGATAAAGTGCTCGTCTTCTGACATGCGCTCAATCAGGGCAGACTGTACTTGAGCCAGCTTCATTCGATAGGCGTAGTCGGCTTCTTCTTCACGGGTAGAGATTTCAGCAAAGATAACTCGACCCAAAAATTCACAAGCTTTGCGTAGCTCGTAGGGAACTTGCTTAGGTGTGCGGTGGTGGCAGGCAATTAGCCCCCAAAGCTGCCCATCTTTCATCAGCGAAATGGTTAGCGAGGCTCCCACCTTCATGTTGTGCAAGTATTCTAGGTGGCAGGAATAGGCACTGCGCAAAATTGACAGCATCAGATCCGTGGGCTGCTGGGTCACTGGGTTCTGCTGCGGATACAGAGCCGTTGGTTCGGCGGTGGCATCAGGAATGACGCGAATCCAGTTAGACAAAAACATTTGCCGCGCCACCTGGGGAATGTCTGACTCAGGGTAATGCAGCCCCAGGTAAGATTCCATCTCAGCGTGGCGATCTTCAGCAATCACTTCGCCGTGCCCATCGTGATCAAACTTGTAAAGCATGACGCGATCGAAGCCAGTGACGTTGCGGACTTCGCGGACGATCACCTGACAAAAATCTTGCAGGCTAGAGGTTTCGGCTAGCTGATTGATTGAGGCTCTGGCGAGGTGATAGAAGCTGAGGAAGGGAATGTTTTCTTGGGTGAGCGCTGGCTCTAACTCCAGAATTAAAAAGCCATCGGCATTGCGGTGAAAGATGGCATCAAAAACCCGGTAGTCGTCACCTTCTCGGCGTACCCAAACCTTAGTGGGGTTGATGAGTTCTAAGTTGTCGTAAGCTAATCCGGCTTTGAAGCGATCGACCTGGAAGGGATCCAACAGGTCTTCCAGGTTTTTTTGCAAGATGGCGTCTAATGCTAGGCCAAAGGCGGTTGTAGCATTGCGGCTTACCTGCAAAATGCTGAGGTCAGGCTCTTGCAAAACCAGCAAAATACCGTGGGGTTGGACTTGAGCGAGCGTATGAATTTCAGGCTGCTTCAGGCGGTTTAAGTTAATGGCTTGATTTTCTAAAAGCTCACTCATGACTGACCTCCGTATACCAGAAAGAAGAGTTCACAGAACAAATAGCTAAACACAATTAAACGCAGCATAGGAATTTCAAGTTTTGGGATCGCAACCAGCGTTGTTGGCAAGTATCAATGAATCTGGAAAAACTGATTGAATTTGGCAAATCCTCAAAGTTAGCAATCAGGGGCAGCGGTTAGGCATGAGCGGGCTACCGCCTAATTACTATCAGCTTGCTTAGTCAACTATAGAGCAGAGCTTTTGAGTCTGAGTTTGACAGGTCTTATACCGATTGCTGCATTTGGATGGCGCTTTAAGGAAAGCAACATTAAATAGAAAAAGTCTGTTCCGCTTTATATTTCGCAACTTGAAGTGCTGAGCTTGCTGTCGTGGACAATTATTATTTGTGCCGACGACCAGCCGGAGAAAATTAAGTCACTCTCAGCCTTTGTTAAAAGAAGCTAAAAATTTTAGAAACCTGAGGTTGGCGATTTTGAGGGCGCGATCGCCCTTTAAATATTCTTTTTTGGTTACAAAAGTCTGGTTATGTCTATGAAAGGTTACTTTTGCCGGAGCTTTACTCCAGTGGCAACGTCACAACTCCCAACCAAAATTCTTCAATTCGTTTAATAATTTGAAATAGTTGATCAAAGTCAGCCGACTTGAGCACGTAGCAATTTCCTTGCAAGGTATAGGCTCTTAAGACTTCTTCCGGGCGATCGCGCAGCGTCAAAATCACAATGGGAATGCGCTTAAGCTGAGGTTGCGCTTTAATTTCGGCCAAAAGGTCGGGGCCTGCTTTAGAAGGCAGATCAAGATCTAGCAAAATCAGGTCAGGTCGGGTAGCCGTTGCAAAACGACCCCGTCGATAGAGAAAGTCCAGCGCTTGCTCACCATCTGCGATCGCCACAATTTCGTGCTGTACCGGGCTGTCTTGAAAAGCGGCAGCAATGAGTCGCTGATGATCTGGATTGTTTTCGACGACTAAAATGAGCCGCTTAGGAGTCAGGCTGTCCATTGGTTGCTGCAAAAATGGAGTGCGATTCTATCCTAATGAGGCCGCTCTCCTTTGCGCAGAAACCGCTAATTAAATAAAGATCAGCCGCCTACCGCAGTTGTGCGGGTGGCAAATAACCGATTGAATCAGGGGCGATCGCCTGACGGTAAGCGACTACCGATTCTCCCTCAGGCCGAAAAATAGCCCAATCACATTCTTTGTCTAGGTTAAAGTAAAGAACGGCTTTGACTCCTGCCTCAGCCAGATAAGCATAGCTATCCATTAGCCACTGAGCCTTGGCGGTGGGGCTAGAACCCTGAGCTAGCATGCTGGTAGAAGCGGTTTGGGCAATAAAAATCGGTTTTTCAGGAGCCATTGCCCGCAGCCGATCGAGATAGGGGCCAAACACCTCTGCCGGAGACTGCCATTGCGGCCAAGCAGCGCGATCGCAGTAGCCCCAGTTATAACCACTAAAAGCCACCACATCGACTTGCTCGGATCCAGGATAGTAGCGCTCAAACTCGCGATCGCGATCGCTCCAGCCATTAGGGGCAAATACCCAGCGAATGGCCTCAGCCGTTACCCCAGCCGCAGCGAAATGCTGCTGCAAACGAGTGTAAGCTTGCTGGAAGATGGCAGGCGATTGGCTGTAAGGTTCCCAGGCTCCGTTCATTTCCGGTAGGGGAGCAACAAAGGCGAAGCGGTTTTCCCCTTGCGCTACCCAGTCTGCATAGGCACGCGCCAGCCGCCGCAGCGATGCGTCTAGGCGACCGGTGGCAATTGCTGTCGCCGATTGGGTGGTATTGAGGTTAACAAAGCCGACTTTGCCCTCTTGCCACAGCCTTTCGAGCGCAGTTGGAATGTCATAGGCCGGATTGGCAGATTCTAGATCCAAAAACAGGCCAACCAGCGACAGCGGCTTGCCTGACCAGCGATCTAAGGCTAAAACCGATTGAGCCATCACCGCGCGATCGCCCACAAATCCTGAGGTATAAATGCCCAATGCCATTGAGGGCGAGGGATCAGCCGTAGCGGATAAACCGGGCTGCCCGGATGCTAACCCCACCACCAGCAGCAAACCCGACCAAAACGCCGCCAAACAGCGGTACCAGCCATCACGCCAGACTTTAGACATTCGACTCGTGAATTTTACAACCTTCCCAGTTTTCCCCTGCTAGCCAAACCAACTGTTCCGCCAACTGACTAAAAAACTCCTCCCTAAACAGGAAGGAGTTGATCAATGACGGAGCGCTTACCTAAGCGCCGTGACGCTGAGATAGCCTTGCCTTAGAGAGACAGCCAGTGACTAACTTACATCAGACTTTTTAACCAGGTGCGCTTCTAAGAACCACAGACGCATATCTACCGTACGAGAAATTTCGGTATACAGATCAGCGGTATCGGCATCGCCCATTTCATCGGTGGCATCAATGGCTTCGCGAACATGCTTGGCATAGGCGGCATAGCGCTCTGCTAAAGCCGTTACATGTTCCTCACCCAGAATGGCATCAACCGGATATTCCGGCAAAATTGAACCGCTAGCAGCCATGCGAGCCGTGCCCATTGCTGTTCCGCCTAAGGCGGTCGCTCGCTCAGCTACCATATCGACATATCCTTCTAGCTCACCTGCCATTTCATCAAATAGCTCGTGTAGCTGATAGAAGTCCATGCCCTTGACATTCCAGTGGGCTTGTTTGGTCTGGGTTTTCAGATCGAGGGTGGCCGCTAGGGTTTGATTGAGAACATCAACCACCTGCGCCCGAATGTCTGCAGATAGGTCAATTCGGGTGGGATAAAAGCGGCGAGAGGTTTTGGATTCGCGGGCTGGGGTCGCAACCATGAAGCGTTCTCCTACATATAGCTGTGTCAACAATATCGAATAGTCGTGAAGCTGTGCTGACTCATTTTCTCAAGAGGCGACTGCGGCTTCATAACCAACTTCTAAATCATAGTCGTTATGAGTTCGCTTTGTCAATACTCATAAACGCTTTTCATTCGCTGCTTGCTTGCCTTATATCAATTCTCGATTTTGGATTTTCGATTTTGAATTGAACAGTCTTGGCTCTGCAGGCGTTTCGTCATTCTCATCTGTACCCTGCTTTTGAAGAATTGGTATTAATCATAGGCAACAGCAGCGAGCCAATGAGCTAAATTTGAAACTTTTGCCGCTTGGCAACATCTATCTGTAGCCGGATACCGTAACCGCTGCGATCGCAGCCCTGCTCAACGGTTTCTAGGCTATCAGTCTTGGGATAATTTTTTGGATGGCTCAGCGTTTAATATTTTGTCGGGCTTGAGGCTTTTGGCGGCTCTCTCAAGCTAAAAAAGGTAGCCTTTGCAACAAAATAGAAACGGCTCATTCTAGCTCTTGGTGAGCCTTTTGCCGCAGAGCCTCTTGAGCCGCACCGACAAGCAAGCCACCCGCAGCCCCTACGATCGCGTACTGAATATGCCGTTCCGTTTCGTGGCTACCGCGATTGATTTCTGCTAATCCTAAACCCAGCATGGCACCCACTAAACAGGTCATCACACTACAAAACACAATACATCTAGCGTTCATAGCTGCCTCCCGCTCCGGTGCTTTGCACCTGTGCCTTCTCCTATCCCAATTCTCCCAAGTTTTTAAGTTGTCACTCTATTAGCGTTAAAAACTTTAACGCTGTTTTATATAGGTTAAAAACAGATATGTCGCGAGAAAGAGTGAATAGAGGGTTCATTTTTCTTTAAGATTCAGGATTAGACTGACATCTGAGCCGTTATCTAGCTGACCGACCGCTGGCAATCAGATTGCTGCGGTTCGCTTAGTCAAAGGAAAACCGCGATCGCCCTGGCGCTTACCTCACTCGGTAAGCACTGATGCCTGAGTGCATCCCAGCTTTGTCCGTCGATGGTTTTATGCGTTAGTAGAGGTTTATCGTGGTGCTTTTGCTTTCTTTGAACGCGGTTGTCGGCTGGTCACTTCGTTACGCTTTAGGAAGTGGAACCGCTTTGGGCGTTCTCAATCAGCCGATTCAAGACCCGGTCACGGTTTTTCTGGTGATCGTTGGCATTATGCTGGTGGCACCGTTGATTTTTGAACGATTGCGGCTACCGGGAATTGTTGGTTTGATTCTGGCGGGGGTGGTTGTTGGGCCTCATGGCCTAAATTTGCTAGAGCGCGATGAGACGATTGTGCTTTTGGGTACGGTTGGCCTGCTGTTTCTGATGTTTTTAGGTGGCTTAGAAACCAGCCTAGATGACCTTAAGCGCAACGCTAAACCTGCAATTGGCTTTGGGCTAGCAACTTTTTTGGTGCCCATGGCTATGGGCACCGGGGCACTGATGCTGATGGGGTATGGCGCTTTAGCCGCTGTACTGGTGGCATCGTGTTTGGCTTCTCACACGCTGGTTTCGCTGCCGATTTTGAGCAAACTCGGCATTATGCGGCTACCCGCCATTACAGCCACGCTGGGCGGCACGTTAATTACCAACGTTTTAGCTCTGCTTGTGCTGGCGGTGGTTGTAAAGGCTCAAGAAGGCGACTTAACCTTGAGTTTTTGGCTATTTTTAATTCCATCGCTGGCGGTTTTTACCTTTACAACGCTGTGGGGTGTGCCGCGTTTGGGGCGCTGGTTTTTCCGCAAATTTGGCCACGATGAGGGGGCTGAGTTTGTCTTTGTGCTAGCGGCGCTGTTTGTGGTTTCTTATATTGCCGGGTTGATTGAAGTAGAGCCAATTGTAGGCGCTTTTTTGGTGGGGGTGGCGATTACGCAGCAAATTCCAACCCTTAGCCCGCTGATGAACCGGATTCAGTTTATTGGCAATACGCTCTTTGTGCCGTTTTTTCTCATTTCAGTTGGGATGCTGGTAGACCCGCTGATTTTGTTTCGAGAACCGAAGTCGCTGCTGGTGGCCTCGGTGATCATTGCGGCTGAGTTGCTGAGCAAGTTTTTAGCCGCTTGGGGATCGGGCAAACTGTTCAACTGGTCGTTTCCGGGTAGCATGACGGTTTTTGGCCTATCGGTGGCGCAGGCTGCTTCGACGCTGGCCGCTATTACGGTAGCTTTCAATCTGGAGATTGTGGACGAAGCCACTGTCAATGGCATCATTGCGATGATTTTGGTGAGCTGTGTGGCTTCTCCCTGGATTACGGAGCGCTGGGGCAGTCAGGTGCAGCCTGTAGCCCCCGAAACTACTAGCCAAGGACAAGAGGCGCTGGAATGGGGCAAGCGGATTTTGGTTCCTGTTGCCAACCCCAGTACCGAAGACAATTTGCTCAATTTGGCTATTTTGCTGTCTAAACGGATGAAGGGGACGCTGCTGCCCTTGCATGTGCTATCTGACCGCTATGGCACGATTTCGGCAGCAGAGCAGCTAAAACAGCAACAGCTATTGGCCACTGCCGAAAATTTAGCCCACGGTGCGGTGGTGGCAGTGGAGACAATTGGCCGAGTCGATGACAGTATCGATCGCGGGGTGCTGCGCACAGCGGCTGAACGACAGGCCAGTTTGATTATTTGCGGTTGGAAAGGGTATTCCACCTATCGCGATAGTTTGTTTGGCGATGTGATTGATAAGGTGATCAACCATGCGGCGGTGCCTGTGCTGATTGCCCGGTTTCCCCAGCCGCTCGAAACTGTACAGCGCATTTTGCTAGCGGTTCCGGCAAGGCGAAAGCTCTCGGCGGCGAGTCAGCTTGCGATTGTGGTGGCTCAGCAGCTTGCTGAAGAATTAAAGGCACCGCTGGAAATTTTGCTGGTGCTAAGCGGGCCACAAACTCGCCAGCCGTCGATGGAGTGGCGCGATCGCCTGCCCGAAACGGCTGTGGTTAAAGAAGGGCAGGGCAATTTTGTGCGTCAGGTATCGGAGACGTTTTCTGAAAAGGATTTGCTGATTTTGCCTGCTCGACGGCGGCAGCGACAGGGTAAGTGGATTATGCATCGAGAGCCAGAGGCGATCGCCCATAAACATTGGGAGTCATCCATGATTGTGGTTTACACCCCTGTCGGCGTCAGTGGCTCCTATGGTTACAAACCCGCTGAGCCGGAAAAATCGGCCGCATCCGTTACCCCCGAAGCCCAAAACCCCTTACCCCTTTAGGCTTTGCCCTGAATACCGTACCCATGCCTACAAACACCACCGCAGGCAAACACACGGCCAGCAGCGATCGCCCTGCTTGGCTTTATGCCTTTTTCACCAACGGCGCTAGGTACATCATGTAATCTTGTTTGCCAATGGGAACACCAGCCATGCGCAAAATATCGTAAGCCGTTACTAGATGAAAGTAGAAGTTGGGGATTAAAAAGTCATTGACGTAAGCACTACCAGGCAACTCTAAATAAAGGCTCTGGCCGAGATCAATCCGCGTTACTTCGGCAAACTTTTCGTCTGCGGCGTCAATATTGGCAAGCAGCTCTTGGGTGTTGGTGATGTATTCGTTTGCTTGGGCAAGTGAGGTGACGGTTGGATCGAGGTTGTTGGCAGGTTGATCGGCACACCACAAAGCAAAGTTGCGGGGTTGATTGCAGGTGAAAGCAATCTGGGTTCCGAAGGGAAGCATGTCAGCGGCAATGCGTTTTTCCAGAAAGGATTCATCTTCTGAAAAATGAGTCTGAGCTACTTTTAAAAGGTGCTCAAGCGTGGTCAAACGAGTTTGAAACAGGGTTTGGATTGAGCCGATGTTTTGACTTAGCATTGGGTGATTCCCTATAAATTTCCGCGTGACTAATAGAATAATCGGACACGAAAGGTACGGTGGCTCCAAAATACCTATAGAATTCGTTAGCTAAACGATCAGCGATCGCCTCAAACTTTTCATCTTCTTGAAGGCTATCATTGCTTACCGATAATCGGCACTTTAGGTTTGCTTGCCCCGCGCCTTGTCCCGCTCTCTGAGAGGCCTTAAGAGCGGCAGGGGGAGCAGGGCATTTCTGTTGCCATCACTATTCTGCTTCTGCAAATAGTGGATAAGTTTTATTCCTCTGCTCTTTACTTGAGTGGACTACCCCAAGGCTTTTTGATTTTGCCTTGAATTTAGACTTGTTTAATTGTGTTTGTAATGAGGGACTACTTCTGCGAGAAGCGCTATATAAAATTCGTTTGGCATTGGAGTCCCATAAATTGAAAAGCGTTTCAAATTCCATATGGAATATTTTTCACTTTTTTCTTCATCTTGAAAACTATTTGTTTGGTTTTCTTCTATAGTGTACTCTGACAAAGCTTCCATATTTTGCCAATCGGCTCGACAAGATTTTACTCTCATACAATGAACTAGCCCTACTTTTTGAGGGTGGCTAGGGGAATCGATGAGTGCCCAAAATCACAACCATTGGTTTTTCAAATACTCTCTAATTTGCTTTGGTCGATAATAAGCTTGTATTGCGGGTTCTTCAATGAGTGAAGCTTGGAACAAATTACAGAAGCGTAGGCTAGCAAAAATAAAATTGTCTGACCTAATGAGCAAGTCTGATCAGGTAATTGTTATTCGTTATTCGTGTGAAAGTTTCTATGACAGACCCAATGGCTCATCTTTAAGAATTACCTCTCTTGCTGTCCGCAAACTGGTTTTTGGTCTAAATCCCTTCTTTCTTTACCCATCAAATTGCAGAAAGCAAAGGGTACTCTGCAAGCGCACTGGAACAGCATTACAATGAACTTGAAAAATTTACACTAAAATAGTTTTACTATTTTGTAGGTTGCCATAGCTCACATATTCGGTTGCATTAGAATATGTGAGACATCGATTATGTTTTTCCAGCAATAGCCCACCACTTTAAAGTTCTTCAGAGGGCATTTGAAAAACAAGAAAAGCTTCCATGACATAGACTATCAGTACAGAAAGCACTAGACAGTCGCATGAAAGCTACCTTCAAATCCTATCTCAGTAACCTCACCACTGCCCAATAGCAGTTTATTGCTCCCTAACTTCCAGTTGGGTTAGGAACTCTGAATGATTGTTGTGGGCATTGCCCAATCTACTCTCTCTGGTACTTAAGTTTTAAGCTCGATCGCCAGCGTTTGCTTAACCAACGTTTTAACAGGTGTATAAATATCAGCTCCTTCCCCTGTTACCCGAATCGAAACAATCAGCGCATACCTAATCTGTTCATTCCATCGATTATGTGTAGGGCGCTCTTTCCACCATCCTCCCACTGGATGAACACCGATTGCATCCTTGGCTGCCAAATCCGCAGCAGTTCCCGTCCAAATGTCTGAATGCAAGGAACCTCGGTTACGCAATTCGGTACCTAAAAACCACCCTTTATCTTTTTTAAAGGAAACTGTTTCCCCTTCCTCATGAGCATCTTTAGTAATCCGTTTCTTGAAAGCTGAAAGTGTCTCAGTTGCATCTTTAGTGGCAAATCTTAGCCCATAGGAAGGATAAGAATAGCGGCGAACCCAACCTCGTTCTCCTGGATTCGCCTCAATAAAGTATGAAAGTGTCACCCTCATCTCAACATCCCTCTCACCCAAAGCTTCCAGTTCTTTTTTCGGCCAGGGAAGAGTATGAAGATTCATATCCTTCGTTGTCACGTTGGACTGATTTTCTTTCTTCTGAAAAGGCTGAAACCCATCCTCAACAATCATTGTCAAATCATTCTTCGCACTCCAAAGTGCCTTTTCTAAACTCGGCACGCCATACCCATAACGCCTCAACAGAATGCTTTTGTCCTTTTGCTGTGGTGCAGCAGGCAAATGCTTTCGCATCGCTGCTGTCCAAGTCGCTGAGTGAACAATCAAAGCTCGCACTGTCTCAGGCCAAAAGTCAGGATTTTGAACCAGAATTTGTGCCGCAAAACATCCTGCGAAAGCAGTCGCTGCACTGGTATCACTAAATAGCGTAAATAGGCGTTGATTAACTTTGTGATGAACTGTAAGCAAGCTCAAATCATCCAAAACTTCACCTGCACAAGATCCATCTGTCGCAAGATTTCCCCCTTCAAATACAACATCCGGACGATTAGGCCAATGTCGGCTCCAGATACAAGACGTTCTACTTCGAGGTGACAGATCACCAGCAGGCGCGATCGGCTTCCAATGACGATATTTAGAATCAACTATATTTACCTTGTCAGTAAAAGCCCCAACGACTAACGCATTCCAAGACTGTGCCGGATTCTCAGCGGATGCACTATCATTATTGGCAATATAATCCTCACGATTGATCGCATCACGAATATTACCAACTGGCAAAATTATTAACCGTTGAACCAGTTCATCAGAGATTTTATCTCGACCAAAGCATAGATCATCGATTGCCGCAGACCAAGAGGAAGGCGTTCCTCGATTTGCTCCCTCACTGGTCACTGGCATACAAATCACTCGTGTTCGGAATGGAGCTTGTATCTCAGCACGGCTAATACCTTGCTGCATGATCCATCCATACAGATTAGGATCATTTTCTCCTTGCGGGGGAAGTATTTTTACTGATTCTAAGCAGTGCGAAATCTCGATTTTTTGATTACTAACCAGAGCTTCACATAGTTCTCCGTAGATCAACAGCCCAGACATATTTGTGCCATGCCCTTCACGAGTGTCGTGAGTCCCCCATATTGGCTCATAGCTATGCATATCATCTTCGCTGAGGCTAGGTTCTAGCAATGGATGAGTTCTCATCACACCACCATCCAACAAACATACAGAGACACTCGGAGATTTCTCAAATACACATTTATTCAGTAGATCATTCATCCACTCCTGTTGTTCAAGCTCGTTATTCTCAAAAAAGAATGATGGCAGATCCTTCGCAATTCTGAGTTCTGCGATCGCATCACACTTACGGATAATTTGCCCAAGCTGAACAACATTAGCCAGCGCTAAAACCACTTCACGTTCGACAAATTTAACAGAATGTGGCTGAACCCGAACATCTAGCCGCTCAGTGATCTCATCAAAGCTCTCCTTTCGATCACCTCTGAGCCAGACCTCCCACCAAACTAACACACTTTGATCCTGCGGAAATAGTGACTTCTCGTCGGTAAACAATGAAGTAACAGAACTTAAGAAAAAGGACTCTATTCGGCTAACTAGAGTTTCATTTTTTGGTTTGCCAGTTTTTGTTTCCTCATTCTCATAGGCAGTAATTTTTTTCGTAAAATCATTCTTCTTACTATCAGGAACAAATAGTGTAGCCTCTAAATATTCATTGCTATTTGGAGAAACGCTAACTGACATCAACTCAATCTTAGCCTTACCCCTAAGATTTTCTATGCTTTGAAGCACCTTGTCCTTCTCTGAAACGCTAAACTCTACATCCAAATAGAATCCAGGCTCACCTACTACATCCACTTCGGAAGCAGATGAATTTCTCTCCTGTTCCAAAGCCCCAAGAACGTTACTCAGATCAGAACGAAGTTTACTGGCATGACTTCCCCGATTTCGCGGAGGATTACTTCGATCACTACCTATTGGTTTAGGATACGTATAAGCTTGTCTACTTGTAATAGAGGGATGATGAGGAAGCCTCAGATGAGACAAGTCACGCGGCGATTCGGACATAGCTAAGGGAAAAGGTCGATTTTTTGACTCCAAGCAATAAGTTGATTTACCAGTCAGTCATCGATTTACGCTCTACAATTGATGCAATTAGCTCATCTTCCAAAATCGCTTTCCTCTTTTCTAGAACTGCATTCTTTGCGACTTCTGTACTCGCTCGAATAATTTCGGCTTGACTTAAACCTGCTGCAGATGCCAGAATGTCATCCCAAATTTTCCAGTCCAACCGAAAGGTCATAAGACGCGATTGAACTAATTTTCTGGTAACTTCAGGACTAGGCAAATCGTATTGAATTACATCATCAAAGCGTCTATATAAAGCCTTATCTAAAAGATCAGGATGATTGGTCGCAGCAATAATTAGACTGTCGCTATCATCATTCTCCAAAAATTGCAAAAAAGAGTTTAAAACACGTCGAATCTCACCAACATCGTTTTTGCTAGAACGCTGTGATCCAAGTGCATCAAACTCATCGAAGAAATAAACCCCGCGAGTAGACGACATTGCCTCAAAGATTAGCTTTAGTTGAGTTGCTGTTTCACCCATGAACCTTGTGAATAGTCCCTCATATAGCACTGTAAAGAGAGGGAGCTTCAGTTCTCCAGCGATTGCTGCGGCTGTCATCGATTTACCTGTTCCCGGTGCCCCTACCAAAAGCAGCTTACGACGGGGGGGCAGATTATGTTCTTTCAAGAGGTTTGAGTTTGCTTGTTCAGTTACGACCCTCATCAACCTTTCATACAATTTCTCAGAAAGTACCATGTCCGCTAGACGCAAATCCGAATATCGGGCAGACAGCAGGTTAAGTAAATCGCCCTTCGGCTGGATTAGAGGGACTGGCCCACCTTGCTTGTTGACAAACCGAGATCTTTGGTCTTTCGCTTGATCGACTAAATTCCGAATCTCCTCAGCAACTTTTCCATGTCCTTGCCGTGCTTCATGAGCAGCAACCTGCATCGCAACAGTAAAAAACTGCTGTTCTTCACCTTCTATATGGCTCTTCAAAAGAGCGATGACTTGACGAGCAGTGGACATGGTGTAGAATGAGCGCCTGAATAGAACCTTTCTCTAAATGATGCCCTAGAAAGGCTCTCTCGGTTAAAAAATGTAACAAATAATTAGCTAAGGCTCTATAGAGATTGTAGGAACTTGCTCCATTAATTGCTGTCTTGTTTGGACAATGACTGCAAACAGCCGAGATTGCTAAGTGAGGCGTTTTGCACTACAACATTGGAGCATTGTTGAGTGGTGCCCAACTCCACCTCTACAGCCGTATAAGATTGAGTTGAGCCGCGAACGCTGTTGATTCAGTGTCGTTAGGCTAACAGCGTTTGTCGGCTACAGCGAGTTTTTGGGTTGGGGCAGAGATTCCTCTTTTAGGATTCTCAAGCGCTAACAGATAGCCAATATGTTTTTTGTACAAGTAACCTTTGAATTCGCCATCGATTTGGCTATTAATTTAGAGAAAAGCTTTTCACCTATCTTCTATATTTAGTTAGGTAGAACTGTGTCAGCTTAACTTTTTTAGAGGGGTAATTAGGTGGAATGACTCAGTATAACCAGCCTTTTAGTTAGCTGCCTAGGTTAGCTAAGGTTTGTTGATTATTTCTATAGAAAAGCCGTCTTTTGCAACCAAAATTTCGTCCTAAAAGTCAGCTTGGCTGCGTGCGTAATGCCATTTTCAAGAAAAGCGATCGCCCTTTTTCTTCACATTAAAAAAGCGATCGCTCAAACCAGTTGACGCG
>NZ_JBQLZL010000044.1:0-10160 GCF_052168255.1 Almyronema sp.
ACCTTGTCCGCAAATATCACTTCCCCATCAGCTCCCCAATCATCTGAATAGCAACCCTGCTCAACACAACGATGGAAACTCAAATAAAACCATTGCTGAGGAGCGTCCAATAACAGATGATGGACAGGATCTTTAAACATCCCAGAATATTGGATTGCTGACTACGCGGGATTAGGAAGTACTCGACACATTGGGAAACCCAAACAGCCGACCCTTTCCATCTGCACACTAGCGGATGGAGAGTATAAAATTCAGCAGCTTCGAGGCAGTGAGATGGTCGTTTCTTCAACCTTTCCACAGTTGAAACTAACGGCTGAACAAGTTTTGAAGGCTAATAGGTAGCCAAGCGGCATAAAAACTCCAACACGGTGGACAAGCGAAAGCTGCTGCTGCGGAGTTAAGGGTTGTCTACCGCCACTGGTTAGGAACGTTAGCTGGCTTAGTCTACTGATTAAAGCAGAGCCGTTAACCTCATTGCAGTTCCGAGTAAGCTAGAGATCAGTCTCTGATCAGGGCTGACAGCCAGCCAAAATCGCTATAGGCTAAACAAGCAGGCATCGCTTTTTGTCATGGTTCGCCTAAAAATTGTTCAGCATTACGACAGCAGCTTTACGCTAGCCCCAGAAGCCAGAGCTACCTTGTTTGAGCTACTGCGAGAACCCAGCTTTCTCAAGCAGATCTCTCAGCAAGCGGGTTTCGAGCAAGTGGAATTTACCGAACTGCTCTTTCAGCCTATTCCCTACACAGAAGCAACCCCCAAAGGCATGCCTGCCGAGTTTGAGCCTTATCATCAATCTGCTGATCATGCTTTGGTGAATGTGCCGCCCCCCTTCATGTTTAAAGCCAAAATCTTTAAGCCCAGTCGATTGTGTGCGATTTACCGACGGGTAGAAACCAAGCGATGACCTTTCAGACTTCAATTCCTGCCTTAGCTGACCTCAATGCCATCGCTTATTTAGATGAAAGTGGCCAAATTCCTGAACAGTTTCAGGGCAAAGTCGGCATTTACGCCATTTTTGACTCAGATCATCGGCTTCAGTATGTTGGCTACTCTCGCGATGTCGCCCTTAGCTTGAAACAGCATCTCATGCGACAACCGCTAGCCTGCTACTGGCTCAAAGTAAAAACCATCGATCGCCCTAACCGCACCATTTTAGAAAGCATTCGCGACGCCTGGATTGCGGAAAACGGCCAAACCCCTGTAGGCAACGACGCTGACGCCGATCGCTGGAATCAGCCTGTAGATGCCAAGTTAACGATGACGGCGGCGGAAAAACAGCAGTTTGCCGAAACTGACGAGCTAGGACAAATCAAGCTGCTCAAGCAGGTGGCGCGTCGGGTGGAAGCTGATATTTTAGACTTACTTAAACAACGGGGGGTGCAGATGGATTTGCGCTTTAACCCGAAGCTAAAAGAGCAAGGACTGTTAGATTTAAAGTAAACAGCGCACAGGTTAGCGATGACCGCTTCTGCAGAAATGGGACAAATTGAGGTGGAGACGCTGGCTCAACGGCTAGCGGCGGCTGAAGACCTTCAGCTAATTGACGTGCGAGAAGCGGACGAGTTAGCGATCGCTCGGCTTGATGGCTTTGACCATTTGGCGCTCAGCGACTTTAGCCAGTGGGCCGAACAAATTCAAACCCGCTATGACCCCGAGGCCGAAACGATTGTGATGTGTCATCACGGCTTCCGTTCAGCCCAGATGTGTCAATGGTTAATTAGCCAGGGGTTTACGCAAGTCAAAAACCTAGTCGGCGGCATTGATGCCTATTCGTGCCGGGTTGATCCCACCGTTCCCCGTTATTAAGCTGGGGTGTTTTAGTCGGCTACTGGTTTCTGTCAACCACAGGGTTAAGAAATGAATTCAGACGGGTACCCTGCCGTCATAGCCCTTCACAGCCACCCATAGTTGTTATGCTAAGCCAGCTTACCCAACTCAGCCTCGACACCGACGGACGCTACGCCACCGATGCTGAGCTGATGTTTTTGCAAAGCTACCTCAAAACGGCTCGTTTGCGCTTTGGCGCTTACCAAAAAATTCAGGCGGCAGAAGCCAAGATCATCGATCAGGTTTATCAAAAACTAAAAGCGATCGATGCTTCTTTGTTGAAAAGTGGCAGCACTGACCTCAGCCAGAAGTGGAAAACGGACACAGTGCGAGTTTTGCGCTACGCGGCGACGGCTTTGTTAATTGACGATCCTGATACCTTCCGCGAACGAATGCTGCTTTGGTTTCAAACCATTATGCGCTCTTTCAAGGCTGAGCGTAGCTGCAATGCTACCTACGTAATTATGCAAGACGTAGTTAAGCAGGTACTTTCGCCTCAAGAGGCTGAGCTATTTTGCCCAATTTTAGAAATGAGCCGCGAAATTTTAGGGCAAGGCTAGCAATATAGACCAGAAGCCCAACCCCACGCCAACAACCCAGCGTTAAACAAAAGGCACCAAAAAAATAACATAAACCAAAAAGCCGACTAAAACTCCGTAGCTACAGGAAAGGATGCCTCGGAACGATTTGGTATCATCTCGCCAAAAAATAGTCGCCAGGGTACCGGAAAACAAAAGTTCGCCAATTGGAAAAGTTTCGTGATTAATCAGTCTGACAACTAACATCAAGATGATGAGCCAGACTGCATAAATAAAGAAAATATTGAACAGCGGCACCCGGTGCTGCGAACGAAAAAGCTGGCTATAGCGCCCAATATAGGTCAGCACAATGACAGGCAGAAACGTAGCGGCAAGGCTACGCACCCCAGAGCCAACACTGTTGTCAAAACTGGCTACTACGAAATAGACAATAAAGCCACCCAGGATGGCAACCGTTGTGGCGATCGCTAGGAAGTTCACAGCCGTCAAAAATCGATTAGAACCAGATTTTTTAGACCGATTAGGTTGTTTATTAATCACACCTGAGACTCCTTAACGTGCGGTTAGCGATCGCGATTTGTCAGCCCCATTACTCAGCATCAAGCGGTTCAAACTGCGCTTTAGCAGCGCCGCACTGAGGACAGACCCAATCATCTGGAATGTCTTCAAACGCAGTTCCCGCTTCTATGCCAGAATCTGGATCTCCTTGTTCTGGATTGTAAACGTAGCTGCAGGCAAGGCAACGGTACTTTTTCATTACTTTTTCATTTCGCCAATCGTTTTTATCCTACAGGGCAGATATAGCCATCGCCACTAAGGTTGAGACACTGTAATTGCTCTGGCTGTCGCCACTAGCGTTAAGCCACTTCAATCACTGAAAGCCTCTGGCAGAAAAGCTTTCTGCTGTCTGCCGCTTTAGCCTTTGGCTATCATACCAACCGGGTTGCCGCTGACCATCAGGCTGAAGATTGATGCCGCTGACCTTGACTGCCAGACAGACCAAAAGCGCACTACCGCACACCTCAGTCTGTCTGAGCGATCGCCTATTAGGTAATAACAGTCGGCTGGTCGCGGCCTGTCAGCGCTTTGATCTGAGCAATTTCATCGGCTAGCTCAATCAAAGGGGCTAGTGCAGCCTGCGTTTCTACCTCATGTTTAGCTGGGTCAGGCTCGTAGCTTTCGAGATAAACCCGCAGCGTGGCTCCCTTCGTACCCGTACCAGACAGGCGAAAGACAATGCGAGAACCGTCGGTAAAACCAATGCGAATACCCTGCTTTTCACTCACGCTGTTGTCTACCGGATCGCGGTAGCTAAAGTCGTCTGCATAGGCAACTTGATAATCGCCCAATGGTTGCCCTTTCATTTCTTTGACGGCATTCCGCAGATTGGCCATGAGTTGATTGGCGGGTTCTGAAGCCACTTCTTCATAGTCGTGTCGCGAATAGTAGTTGCGGCCATAGGTCTGCCAATGTTCTTTGACAATCGCTTCTACCGATTGTCGGCGCACAGCGAGAATATTTAGCCAAAATAGCACAGCCCACAGCCCGTCTTTTTCGCGCACATGGTCAGATCCGGTGCCAAAGCTTTCTTCGCCGCAGAGGGTCGCTTTACCCGCATCTAGCAAGTTGCCAAAAAATTTCCACCCTGTAGGCGTTTCATAGCAGTCAATCCCCAGGTTTTCAGCAACGCGATCGACGGCTTGGCTGGTGGGCATTGAGCGAGCAACACCTGCTAGCCCAGCGCGATACCCCGGTACGAGTTTGGCATTGGCTGCTAAGACGGCCAGACTATCGCTGGGCGTTACAAAAAAGTGATTGCCCAAAATCATATTGCGATCGCCGTCTCCATCTGAAGCCGCGCCAAAGTCAGGAGCCTGATCGCCAAACATGGTTTCGACTAGGTCGTGGGCATAGACTAGGTTGGGGTCGGGGTGGCCACCGCCGAAATCTTCTAACGGTTCGCCATTGAGGACGGTTCCGGCAGGGGCATTGAGCCGCCGTTCTAAAATGGCTTTGGCATAAGGCCCGGTAACGGCGTGGAGTGAATCCATGCACAGGCGAAACTGCCCGGAGGTGACAAACTGCTGAATCTGGTCAAAGTCAAAAATGGATTCCATCAGTGAGGCGTAGTCTGTGACAGAATCAATCACCTCAACCCGCATAGAGCCTAGCTGCGTCGAGCCGATATGGTCGAGGTCAATGTCGTTGGCTTCCAGGATTTTGTAGTGGTCAATCTCTTGGCTCCGCTGAAAAATCGCTTGCGTCACCTTCTCCGGTGCAGGCCCACCGTTTTCGGTGTTATATTTGACGCCAAAATCGCCTTGGGGGCCACCCGGATTGTGGCTAGCCGATAAGATAATGCCGCCTAGAGCTTTGTATTTGCGAATAATGCAGGAAGCAGCCGGGGTCGATAGAATGCCGCCTTGCCCTACCATGACGCGGCCTAGCCCGTTGGCGGCTGCCATTTTGAGAATAATTTGAATGGCCGGACGGTTGTAGTAGCGCCCATCGCCGCCGAGTACCAGGGTTTGACCTTGAAGGTTGTCGAGGCTGTCAAAGATAGACTGAATAAAGTTTTCTAGATAGTTTTCCTGCTGAAAGACGGGAACCTGCTTGCGCAGTCCAGAGGTTCCTGGTTTTTGATCAGAATAGGGTTTGGTTGCAACTGTGCGGATAGACATTGAAATATCCTTCCCAAGCGTTTTTTGAGCGACACTCGCGATTTCGCATCGACGAAGGCATAGCCTCCCTCAAGATAATAGTGGGAAGGGGTTCTTTTTCTCAGTCTCTAGTGGGGGTTTTTCAGACAAATCAGACGACACGCAGGGATTTGGCTAACCAAACCCCTGGTGCAAGGCCGTACTTTATCAGCGATCGCCTGTGCTAGCGTTAACGCCGAAACGGACGGTTACCAGCGCGATCGCCCCAGCGTTCTTGTAGGCTAGTGCGGATTTGCTGTTGTTGCTCGTCGGTTAGCACCGCTGCGGCAGCTTCTCGGCTAGACTGAAAAACCTGCCAAAGCTGGCTTTTTTGGGTGTCAGTCAAATCGGCAGCTTGAATGGCTGTGCGGATATTTTGCTGGCTTTGCAACGTGCTAAAAAACTGATCGATTTGCGCAGGGGTCAAAATCGCTTCTACCTGGCTGCGGGTGTCTTGCCGCAGGGTGTCTAGCTGAGCCTGCTGGTCAGCCGTGAGGTTTAGCTCTGCTAAAATCGGCAACTGAAAATCTTGAGCCTGGGCGCTAACGGTTGTTAGGGCTGTGGCCGAAACCGCCAAGGCGATCGCCGCTGCACTACCTGCTAGCCACTTTTGCAAGTTAATCTTCATGGGATGATCTCCGGGATAAAAACTGAGTTTTTGTCAGCTGACATCCCTATGCTAAAAATTGGCAGCGACGGCCACCTGAGGCAAAGGTCACGACTGGGGCATGACTTTTTTCACAGCTTCGAACCGCACCAAGGCGATCCCACCTTGGCCAACCCTAACCCCAGCTAGCTGTAGAGCCTAGAAATCGGTGTGATGGGCGATCGCCTGCGCCATTTTCTCTAGAACCTCAGACACCGCCATCGTTCCGAGTTCTCCCGAAGCCCGCGTCCGAATACTCAAACTATTGCTTTCAACTTCCTTCGCACCGACAACCGCCATCACCGGAATTTTGGCTTTTTCAGCATTGCGGATGAGCTTACCTAGGCGATCGCCACTGGTATCAACCTCAACCCGAATTTGCTTTTGTCGAAGCTGTTCAGCTACCTGCTGCACAAAACCTAGCTGCTCCTCGGTAACGGGCAACAGCCGAATCTGTACTGGCGCTAGCCACAGCGGAAAGTCACCGGCATACTCTTCAATCAAAATACCAATCAACCGTTCTAGAGAACCAAAAGGTGCCCGATGAATCATCACTGGCCGCTGCCGGGTGCCATCTTCGGCCACGTATTCTAACTTAAAGCGCTCAGGCAAATTGTAGTCTACCTGTACGGTGCCAAGCTGCCACTCGCGATCGAGGGCATCGGTGACAATAAAGTCAAGCTTTGGCCCATAAAAAGCCGCCTCGCCAATGCCTTCAAAATGGCTCATGCCTAAGGTTTCGACGGCGCGACGAATGGCATTTTCGGCTTTATTCCACGCCTCATCCGAGCCGATGTACTTGTCAGACTGCGGATCTCTAAAGCTAAGCCTAGCCCGGAAGGACTTATCTAGCCGCAGCGCCTTGAGGATGGATTGAATTAAATCCACCACCTTGAGAAACTCATCATCAAGCTGCTCTGGCGTTACAAACAGGTGGGCATCGTCTTGGGTAAAGCCGCGTACCCGTGTGAGTCCGCCGAGTTCGCCTGACTGCTCGTAGCGATAAACCGTACCAAATTCAGCCAGCCGCAGCGGCAACTCCCGGTAAGAGCGCAGCGTAGACTTATAAATTTGAATATGGAACGGACAGTTCATCGCTTTTAGCACAAACCCTTCCGCTTCTGACTCGCCCATCATTGGGAACAAGTCATCCTTATATTTCTGCCAGTGCCCAGAAATCTTAAACAGCTCTACCCGACCAATATGGGGCGTCACTACGGGCTGATAGCCGCGTTTGATCTGTTCCTGCTTGAGAAAATCTTCCAGCGTCGATCGCAAAATAGTGCCCTTAGGGGTCCACATCGGTAGCCCTGGCCCTACTTCGTCTGAAAACACAAACAGACCCAGCTCTTTACCCAGCTTGCGGTGATCGCGCTTTTTCGCTTCTTCCCGCCGCCGCTGATATTCTTGTAGCTGCTCTGGCGTTTCCCAAGCTGTGCCGTAAATGCGCTGCAATTGTGCCCGCTTTTCATCCCCGCGCCAGTAAGCCCCAGCCACGCTTTCGAGTTCAAAAGCTTTTGGGTTTAGCGCTTTGGTGCTGTCAACGTGTGGCCCAGCACAAAGATCCCACCACTCTTGCCCCAAATGGTAGAGCGTAATCGGCTCTTGCAGTCCTTCTAAGATTTCTAGCTTGTAGGGTTCTCCTAGCTGCTCAATTCGCTTTTTGGCTTCTTCGCGGCTTAGCTCTTCTCGTTCAACGGGTAGCCCCTTGTTGATGATTTTGATCATCTCTTTTTTGATCGCCTTGAGGTCTTTCTCCGTAAACGGCTCAGGGTGATCAAAATCGTAGTAGAAGCCATAGTCAATCCAAGGGCCAATGGTTACTTGAGCCTTTGGAAATAACCGCTGCACAGCCATCGCCATCACATGAGAAAAGGTGTGACGAATACGCTTGAGCTGCTCTGACTCATCTGTACGGGGCAGATGGATTTTTTCTGGTGGCGCTGGAACGGCGTTGGCGGCTGCTTGAGACATTAGAAACTAGGAAAGCTGACAAAGGAAACGGCTAAACAAACAAAACTGTGTAAACGCAGGGCTAGATCAATCCTAATGGGATTTCACGGCCTTCACCATCGCGTCTCAAAGAACGAAATCGTTAACCAGGCGATGCGCTTCTCTCTATCTTAACGACGGCACTCCGAAACCGGATGACAAACTTTAACGACTGACGCAGCAGGCGTCACAAGTCGTTAAGCAGCCCGGTTGAGCGTAGCTAAGTATGGTACCGGGTTTTAACATTAAGAGGTAAGCTAGGCAAATATAGCTAGGCAGATATACACAGTCACCGAGGCGCGGGAAAAGTCATGATGGGCAACGAGTCTTCCCAATTAAATGCCACAGGCACGCTTTCAGAGCGGGAACTGCAAATTGTTGAACTAGTCGCTTTGGGTTTGACCAATCAGGAAATTTCTGAGCAACTAGAAATTAGCAAGCGCACTGTCGATAACCATATCAGCAATATTCTCACCAAAACGGCTACAGGCAACCGCGTGGCCTTGGTGAAATGGGCGTTGCAATGGGGCAAGGTGTGTCTTGAAGACGTTAATTGCTGCCCCTTGCCCAACATTTCCCCTAAGGGAATGGCTTAGCAAAGACTTTTTACTACAATTTTTCTCATGGGTCAGACCAGTTCGATTTCATCTTCATCTGTCAACCCCGACGATGCCCCCAAGCAACTACAGTTTCAGCTACGCTGCCCGCGTCTGCCTTTAGCGGTATATCGAGAAGTGGCGGCTCATTTACGGCAGATTGATCAGGTTGAAACGGGTTTGCTGCCCCAAACCGCTCAGGAATTTGACTATTTGCAAAGCCAGGTGGGAGGCTTGTGGATTCGCTATCCGGCTGAGTCAGCAGAGACGTTTCAAGCGCAGGTAGAAGAGATTTTGACTTACTACGGCGATCGCTACGGCGCTTGGGAAAACATTGGTCGTTAGCCGCTTTCCACTACAATACGATGGGCTAGTTTGAATCGTGAAAGAAAGCTGATGGGGACGCTACAAAAGCTGACGGGAACAGAAGATATCCTGCCGCTGACCCAATATGTTGGGCAGGAGGTCAAAGTCGCGGATGTAGCGATTTGGCAAACCGTAGAAGCCACGGCGCGAGGCATTTTGCACCGGGCGGCTTACCGCGAAATTCGCACGCCGATTTTTGAGCAGACGGCTTTGTTTGAACGCGGCATTGGTGAAGCCACAGATGTGGTGGGCAAGGAGATGTATACGTTTAAAGATCGCGGCGATCGCGCGGTGACGCTGCGACCCGAAAATACGGCTGGAGTGGTACGAGCCTATATTCAGCACAATCTCTATGCCCAAGGCGGTGTTCAGCGGCTCTGGTATACGGGGCCAATGTTTCGCTATGAGCGTCCGCAAAAAGGCCGCCAGCGCCAGTTTTCGCAGTTAGGGGTAGAGGTATTGGGCAGTCGAGATCCCAGAGCCGACGCAGAAGTGCTGGCGATCGCGACGGATATTTTGCAGGCACTTGGCCTTAAAAACCTCAGCTTTTACCTCAACTCGGTAGGCAATCAGCGCGATCGCCAGGGGTATCGAGAGGCGCTAGTGGCTTATTTAACGCCCTATAAAGATGATTTAGATGCCGATTCGCGCGATCGCCTCAGCCGCAACCCCCTACGGATTCTCGACAGCAAAGATCCGCAGACCCAAGCGATTGTGCAAAGCGCCCCCAGCATTTTGGATCATCTCTGCGACGACTCTAGGCGGCACTTTGAAACCGTGCAGCAAATTCTGACAGATTTAGGTATTGTTTACGAGCTAAACCCCTGCCTGGTCCGAGGGCTAGACTACTACACCCATACCGCCTTTGAAATTCAGTCGGCTGACTTGGGGGCGCAGGCTACGGTGTGCGGCGGTGGTCGCTACGACGGTTTGGTAGCTGAACTGGGCGGCCCCGATACGCCAGCGGTGGGCTGGGCCATTGGCCTAGAGCGGCTTACGCTGTTGTTGCAACAGTTGCATGAATCTAAGCCGCCCCAGCTAGATTTTTATATCGTGTCGCGGGGAGAAGCGGCAGAGCGGCAAACGCTGGCGATCGCCCAAACCTTGCGTCAAGCAGGTTTTTCAGTTGAAATTGACCTGAGTGGTTCGGCCTTTGGCAAGCAGTTTAAGCGAGCCGATCGCAGTGGCGCGGTAGCCTGCTTAATTTTGGGAGACAGCGAAGCCGAGAATAAAACCGTGCAGCTCAAGTGGCTGAAGTCAGGCGATCAGCAAGAGCTAACTCAGGCAGGCTTGTCTGACGCGATCGCCCAACTCAAGCAGCAAATTCAAGCCAACCGATCAAACTGATCAGCTTATTCAGTGGCATACCAGCGAACATGCGGGCGATCGCAGTTGTTAAGCCATCGCCCCCCGCCTTGCAACCCTCCAATGCCCACAAGCCACCAACGCAAGCTCCCCCCTTCTCCCCCTCTCCCCCTCCCCCCTCCCCCCTCC